>JASHVN010000199.1 GCA_030044555.1 Xanthobacteraceae bacterium
TGCGAGAAGCGCCATTACCAGTGCCGGGAATCCGTTTCGGATAAGATCTATTCGGGCCTTTCGCCTGACCAGAAGTGTGATCGCGCATACGAGGACGATGGCGGCAATGCCCGCGGCCACGAGGGGCAGATGAACGCCTCCGACGACAATCCTGCCCCCCGGATGCAGCTGAAGACTCCCGGGTACAAAGATCGAAAACGTCCAGGCGGCGATCGATTCAACGGACAGCCAGATGATGTAAGGATCGGAAACCGGCGGCCGATAAGTCATCGTCCCCACGGTCGCAACGTAGTTCGAATAACTCCAGGCCAGGTAGCCCACCGGCAAAATCAGCAGCAGACCGGCCGCCGCGATCGAGATGGCGTGGCTTGCTGTGCCGATTGGAGCGGTTTGCTTCGTCCAGCGTTCCACCACGGCGGTGGCGAGGAGAGCCAAAACAAGAAGCCAGGCCAAAACGTTGCCGAGCTCATAGGTGAAGCACGCCACTCCGGTGAAAAGTACGATTAAGGCCGCGTTCAATCCGTCGCGCCGGTCGAGGAAGCGCTGATAGGCATAGATCGCCTGTACGGCCAACAGGCAAAAGAGCAGATAACCGACAATGTGATGCCAGGCGACCAGCTCGGTGCCTGCGTAGAGAAATGCAAAGAACAGCGCGAGGATGAAAGGCGCAAAGGACGTTTCATTCTGGGCAGACCGTCTGCAGACGTAGCGGAAATAATAAAAGAGGCTCAGGACAACTGAGATGTGCAGGCCAATGCTGATGGCCTGCCATGCCGGAAAATTGTATCCCCACAGCCAGCGCTCGAGCCCCAGCAGCATGTAGAGAACCGGCCTGAACAATACGAAATCGCCGGCAGAATGCGCGCGGTTAAAGTCGTAAGATCCAAAGGTCAGGTTCCAAAGGCTATGAATGTCGGCGGTTCGATACAGGTAGATCAATTGATCCGCCCGCGCGACGTCAAAAAAAGCGTACCGATAGACGACAAGCGTTCCCGCGATAAGCGCCGCCGCTTGCGTCCACGGCGAACGCAGACTTGTCCATAGGCGCGTTCGCGATTCCTGCCGGACAACAACGCTTTGAAACGCGCGAACGATTTCAAAGGCACGCTGGTTAGCTGCAGACGTCAAGGCGCGCTCGGATTGGACATCGCATGCCCGCGATCTACGGAAGGTTACCCGTCACGGGTGTTCGCCTCGTCGATAAAGAAAGCGCGCGATGTAGGCAAAGCCCAGTATCGCCGTGAGGGCGGCAGAAATGACCATCACCGTCATGATAAGGCGGGCCATATGCCCCTGAACAACAAACGTGCCGATGCTGCGGCCTATGAAGGCCACTGCAATGCTCGGCGGCAGCAGAAACACGAAGGTTGCCCACACATAGGTGAATGCGTCGATCCCGGTGAGGCCGAGGAGATAGTTCAACGGCCCGGTCGGAAAGGCTGGATTGAGACGGACGAAAGCGATGAAGCGCCAGCCCTTCTGCTCAAATTCGCGCTGGAAATACGCGATCGCCTTGTTGTCGAAACGCCGCGCGAGAGGACGTCCGAAAATGGACCGCGCCGCGGCAAACGCCACGACTGCGCCCAGCGTCGTCGCCAGCGCCGACATCGATCCGCCGATCGCTGCGCCCCAGAACACGCCGGCGGCGAGGTTGAGAGGCAGGGTCGGCAAGCCAGTCAGCACAGCCAGCGAATAGATCAGGATGGTGGCAAGCGGCGCAGCGACCGTGTGATCATGGAGGAAAACCTGGAGCAGAGCGGGATCGAGAATGCCCTGCCTGCGCAAGTACCAGGCGCCGATAATGCCGCCAGTCAACACCACAACGGCGATGCCGCGCTTCGGTCCTATATGGCGGCGAAATCCGCCGCGATCTTCGTCGCCCCCGGAGAAATGCCATTTGCCGGCTTGAAGGGACGGTGCCGCGGCCGCATCGTCGAGCTCCCCCAGCCTCTCCATTTCGCTCATCCCGTGCTGCGCCGGATCGTTGCCGGAGCCTGCTCCGGCTCGGCCAGCAGCAGATCGCTGTCTGCAGACATCGTGTCTGTCGCGATGTCCGTCGCATCTTGCCGCATTTTGCTGCGCCAGTACCACAGCTCGCGCCAGAACTGAAAGTAATAGGCGGCGCCCCAGCGAAGCACCTGCAGCTTGCGCTTGCCGCCGATGCGCGGTGGCTCGCCGACCGAAACTTCGGTGATTTTCTTGCCCGCCTTGGCGGCGCGTACCGACATCAACGGTTCCCAGCTGATCACGGTGGCGAACAGCTTTTCCGGCAATGAATAGGATTCCTCGCGATCAAGATCGAGGTCGTAGACCAGCGACTTGCGGAATGCGCGGAAGATCACCATCGCATCCGTGTAAGAGGCGCGGTGGAGAACATTGACGGTTTTCGTGAACAGCCAATTGCCGAAACCCGTGACGACGTCGTCGTCCTCGCTTGCCGCGTCGCCGAGATAGCGGCTGCCGATGACCAGATCGTAGCCGTCGCCGGCATTTTCGAGCATGAGCGGAATAGAAGCGGGCGGGCAATTCCCGTCCGGGCTAAAAGTCAGAATGATATCGCCCCTGATCAGCGGCAACACCTCCAGATACGCGTGACGGATCCCTTTTTTCTTCTGAACGTAAACCTCGTATCCGTTGTCACGCAGCCATTCGATCGTGCCGTCGGTGGAGCCGCCGTCGGCAATAATGATCTGGTCGGCCCATTCGCGCTTGATTTGCGGCATAATGGCTTTGACGCCGTCAATCTCATTGAGCGTCAAAGCAAGGAGAGTAACGCGTTCCGACGAGCCCAAGGACATCCCCGATTGACGCGGCTCGCTCCAATCACGCCACCGCAGCCTGCAATTTTCTATATATCCGCCAGCGCCACTGCGGAAGCGCCATTCGCGCGGCGGAAGCTGGATGAAGAGAAAAGTGTGGAAAGGTGAGCGGAATTCCGCCGCCCCGAAACTGGAAGCGGCGGCATTTTAGGATCGTGCCGATGCGAGTGCCTGCTTGGCCGCGCTAAGATATTGAAGGGATGTCATTATCACTGCGCCTCCGATGGAACCAAAACTTCCGGCTGCAGGCCGGCCAGAATGCCTTGATTCCGCTAGACGGTCCCGTTACTAAGTTGCCCAACGGTGACGGGGTGAAGTCTTGGCCGGCGAACGCGCGCAAACGGAACGAGCGATAGCCGGTCACGCCGTGGCGCTGGCCAGCGGCCCCGCATTGGGAATTGCCGATTTCGAGCGCATCTATCGCTCCTTGCGCCTCATTCGCCGTGCCGAAGAGGAAGTCGCGCGCATCTATCCCTCTGATAAAATCAAGAGCCCCGTACACTTGTCGATCGGTCAGGAGGCGGTCTCGGTCGGCATCTGCGACGCGCTGCGCCGCGACGATGTCGTGGCTCCGACCTATCGCGGCCACGCCGCCTATCTCGCCAAAGGCGGCCCGCTGCGCGAACTTTTTGCGGAACTCTACGGCAAGGCCACCGGCGTCGCCGGCGGCAAGGGCGGCTCGATGCATCTCATCGACATGTCGCACAATGTGCTGGGTGCATCCGCAGTTGTCGGTACGACGATCCCGCTTGCCGTCGGCTATGCGCTGGCGCTCAAGCGCAACAAGAGCGACCGTGTGGTGGTTGCATTCTTCGGCGACGGAGCGACCGAAGAGGGCGTGTTCGCCGAGAGCCTGAATTTTGCATCGCTGCATAAACTGCCGGTACTGTTTGTCTGCGAAAACAATTACTACGCCATTCACACACCGATCACCCGGCGCTGGGCCACCAATCGGCTCTGCGAGCGCGTGGCCACCTACGGCATTCCCGTGCACCGGGTCGAGAACGGCGACGTGCTGATGCTGCGCGAGCTTGCGGCCGGCGCGGTGGCGCGGATGCGGCGCGGCGAAGGGCCGTCCTTCATCGAATGCCTCACCTATCGCTGGCGCGAGCACGTCGGGCCGAACGAGGATTACGATCAGGGCTACCGTGCTCGCGATGACTTCAACCGCTGGCTCAAGGACGACCAGGTCGAGCGGATCGGCCGCATGATGTCCGACGAAAGCCGCGCCCAGATCGATTCTGAAATCGAGCTGGACATCGCCGACGCCATCGAGTTCGCCGAATCAAGTCCGTTTCCTGAAATCGACAAGCTCTATACCAATGTCTTCGCCGGCAACTAATCAGCGCTTGCTGACCTACGTCGACGCCCTGCGCGAAGGCATTGCGCAGGAGATGCGCAGCGATCCGCGCGTCTTTTTATTTGGACTCGACGTCGACGACCATAAGGCGATCCAGGGCTCGACGCGCGGCCTCGTGCAGGAGTTCGGCCCGGAACGCGTCTTCGGCACGCCGCTCTCCGAAGATGCGATGACCGGCGTCGCCATCGGCGCCGCAATGGCGGGCATGCGGCCGATCCACGTGCACATCCGCATGGATTTTCTCATGCTGGCGATGAACCAGCTGATCAACATCGCCGCCAAGTCGAGCTACATGTATGACGGTCAGGTGAAGGTGCCGATGGTCATACGCAGCATGATCGGCAAGTCCTGGGGCCAGGGCGCTCAGCATTCGCAGGGCTTGCACGCGATGTTCATGCACGTGCCGGGGCTCAAGGTGGTGGCGCCGTCAAATGCCTACGACGCCAAGGGAGCGCTGATCGCCGCGATCCGCGACGACAATCCGGTCATCTTCGTTGAACACCGGTTGCTCTACTATACCGACGCCTTCGTTCCGGAAGAATCGTTTGCGGTGCCGCTGGGCAAAGCCCGCGTCTGCACCAATGGCGACGACATCACCGTCGTCGGTATTTCCAACATGCTGGTCGAATGCCTGCGCGCACACGAGATCCTCAGCGACATTGGCATTGCGGCCGAGGTTATCGACCCGATATCGCTGGTGCCGCTCGATATCGATACCATCGTCGCTTCCGTCAAGCGCACCGGCCGCCTGCTGGTGGTGGACAACGCCTGGACCAATTGCGGTGCCAGCGCCGAGATCGTGGCGCGGGTTATCGAGTGCGCGCAGAACGGCAAGCCGATCCAGGTGCGGCGCATGGGTTACGCGCCCACGACTTGCCCGACCACCCCGGTGCTGGAGCAGGCGTTCTATCCGGATCCCGGCAAGATTGCGCAAGCGGTGCACGCCATGGTTCGTCCGGACGCCAACGGCTGGTCTCCGGACCCCGAGCGCGCCAAGCTCGCTTATCAGGTCAAGTTCCGCGGCCCATTCTAAGCAACGCCGCACCGGCACCGCCCTTCTCTCATCCGAGCACCAATGTTTTACGAGTTGGCAGTCAGCACTTGGGGGCCCGAGGAAATCGCGGCCATCCAGCGCGTCATCGATTCGGACCGGTTCACCATCGGTCCCAACGTCGCCGCTTTCGAGAAGGCGTTTGCGGCCTACCACAATCGCAAATACGCCGTGATGGTGAATTCCGGCTCGTCGGCGAACCTCATCGCCGTAGCCGCGCTGTTCTATAAGAAGGATCGTCCGCTCGTGCGCGGCGACGAAGTGATCGTGCCGGCCATTTCCTGGGCCACGACCTATCATCCGCTGCAGCAATATGGACTGAAACTCAAAATCGTCGACGTCGAGCTCGATTCCATCAACATGGATTGCCGCCAGCTTGAGGCCGCCATGGGCCCGCGCACGCGCGCGATCATGGGCGTCAGCATTCTGGGCAATCCGGCGGCGCTCGATGTCATGCGCCGCTTCGCCGACGCGCGCGGGCTCTATTTCATCGAGGACAATTGCGAGTCCATGGACGCCGAACTTGCCGGACAAAAGGCCGGCACCTTTGGGCATATTTCGACGTTCAGCTCGTTCTTCTCGCACCACATTTCGACCATGGAAGGCGGAATGGTCACGACCGATGATCGTGAGCTGTTCGAGCTGTCGGTATCGATGCGCGCTCACGGCTGGGTCCGCGACCTGCCCGCCGATTCGGTCATTTTCGACAAGCGCAGCGACGACTTCTATGAGGCTTATCGGTTCATTCTGCCGGGCTACAACGTGCGGCCCATCGAGCTGAGCGGCGCCATCGGCGTCGAACAGCTCAAGAAGCTTCCCGGCATGACGGCGCACCGGCGCAAGAACTGGGCTCTGTTCCAGAAGCTCTTTACCGGCGACAACCGGTTCATCATTCAACGCGAGAACGGCAAAAGCTCGGCTTTCTCCTTCACCATCGTGCTCAATCCGGAGGCCGAATTGTCGCGGCCGAAAATCATGGCCGCGCTCAAGGATGCCGATATCGGCTATCGCATCATCACCGGCGGGTGCATAACGCGTCACGACGTGATCAAGCACTATGACTACGCGTGCGTCGACGGATTGCCGAATGCGAACCTGGCGCACGACCAGGGCTTTTTTGTCGGCAACCATCCGTTCGATCTGACGCCGCAAATCGAGCGGCTGCGCGACGTTCTCGACCGCGCGGCGCGCTGAGGCTTATTGCAGGGGCAACCACCATGGCAAACGGGCAATCTATTCTGGTGACCGGCGGCGCCGGTTATCTGGGCTCCATCCTCGTGCCGGAGCTGCTGGGCGCCGGGCACCGTGTCACGGTGCTCGACAATTTCATGTATCAGCAGAACAGCCTGTCGCAGCTCTGCGCCAATCCAAATTTTGACGTGGTGAACGGCGACTCGCGCCAGGAACGCACGCTTAAACCGCTGGTCGCCAAGGCCGATTACGTCTTCCCGCTGGCAGCTTTGGTCGGCGCGCCGCTATGCGACAAGGATCCGATCGCCGCCACCTCGACCAATCGCGATGCGATCGGCACGCTGACGAAGATGATGTCGTCCGATCAGCGCATCATCATGCCGATTACCAACAGCGGTTACGGGGTCGGCGAACAGGGTAATTATTGCACGGAAGAATCACCATTGCGTCCGGTATCGCTCTACGGCCGCGACAAGGTGGAAGCCGAGAAGACGATCCTCGATCGTGAGAACTCGATCAGCCTGCGGCTTGCCACGGTGTTCGGCATGGCCCCGCGCATGCGCATCGATCTGCTCGTCAACGATTTCGTCTATCGCGCCGTCAATGACCGCTTCGTTGTCCTGTTCGAAGCGCACTTCAAGCGCAATTACATCCACATCCGCGATGTCGCCCGCGCCTTCCTGCATGGCATGGACAAGTTCGGCGAGATGAGGGGGCGGCCTTTCAACGTCGGTCTGTCGGACGCCAACTTGTCCAAGGCCGAACTCTGCGAGCGCATCAAGGTGCACGTTCCGAATTTCCAATATCTCGAGGCGCCGGTCGGGGAGGATCCCGACAAGCGCGATTACATCGTCTCCAACTCGAGAATCGAGTCGACCGGCTACGCGCCCGCCTTCAGCCTGGACGACGGCATACGCGAGCTGATCAAGGG
>JASHVN010000200.1 GCA_030044555.1 Xanthobacteraceae bacterium
GACGCCACCGATTTCGATTATGAGATGCAGATGGCCGGCATGAATGCGGCCATGGCGCCGGAATTGCAGACAGTGTTCTTGCCGGCTTCTCCGCCGGTCCGCCCGATCACCGCCACTTTGGTTCGCCAGATTGCCGGCATGGGCGGGGATATCTCAAGCTTCGTGCCCGCGCCGGTGGCCGCGCGGCTGAAACAGAAATTCGCCAAGAGCTGAAATACGATCTGAAATAAGACCTGAAATAAAAGCTGAAAACCCAGACTTAAATCCAGACCTGAAATGCGCGTTTTTTTGCGCCTCATCCGGGAGATGACATGATCCGCTTTATTGCCTTTCTGTTTGCGTTCGCCGTCGCGGCGCCTGCATTTGCTCAAGGCCTCAGCAACCCGGCGGCGCTCACCGCCCAGGCGCCGGCGATCTACAAGGTGAAATTCGATACCAGCAAGGGCCCCTTCGTTCTGGAAATTCACCGCGATTGGGCGCCGAACGGGGCCGACCGGTTCTACAATCTGGTGAAGAACGGTTTTTACGACAACGATCGCTTCTTCCGCGTGATCTCCGGCTTTATGGTGCAGTTCGGCATCAACGGCGACCCGCAGATTTCAGCAGTGTGGCAGAACGCCAACATCAGCGACGATCCGGTGCGGGTGGGCAATCAGCGCGGGTACATTACCTTCGCGACCGCGGGTCCCAACACGCGCACGACGCAAGTTTTCATCAATTATGCCGACAACCGCGCGCTTGACCGCCAGGGATTTTCGCCTTTCGGCCACGTTGTCTCCGGCATGAATGTGGTCGACGCGCTCTATTCCGGCTACGGCGAGGGTGCACCGCAAGGACAGGGACCGGAGCAGGACCGCGTTCAAAAAGAAGGCAATGCGTATCTGATGAGAAACTTTCCCAAGCTTGACTACGTTAAGAAGGCGACCATCACCCCGTAAGCACGAGTAAATCAGAGTGGAGCCAGCCCTATGGCCGACGACAAAAACATTGCAACATTGCTTCCCCCCGGTGCCGACCCGGACAACATGCTGATCCTCGAGACCACGCCGGGCGTCATCGTCATCGAGCTTGATACCGACGTCGCGCCCCAGCATGCCGCCCGATTGAAGCAGCTGGCGCGCGAAGGCTTTTACGACGATGTGCCGTTCCATCGGGTGATCGACGGATTCATGGCGCAGACTGGCGACGGCCAGCACGGCAACGGTACCGGCGGTTCGTCCCATCCGGACCTCAAGGCAGAGTTTTCCGACGTGCCGTTCGAGCGCGGAACCGTCGGCATGGCGCGCAAGGGCGGCGATAATCACTCGGCGAACAGCCAATTTTTCATCATGTTCGAGGAGGGGTCGTTCCTCAACGGCCAATACACCGTCATCGGCGAGGTCGTGACCGGCATGGACGTCGTCGATAAGCTCAAGCGCGGCGAGCCGCCCGCCAATCCCGACCGCATTGTCCGTATGCAGGTTGCGGCCGACGCGAAGTCTTAAGCGTTCCGGTCGGCCGCCGCTTCCGTGCGGTCTGGCTGTTTTCGCGCAGGCGATCCTTCGTCGCGGTCGGCTGCGCCGGCCGCCGCCGGCGTGCCGCATTGCGGGAATGGCGTGTCGGGCAGCAGAAACTGCCACAACCGCTTGAGATCGCTATCGGGATTGCAGGGGCGTCCCATCATGGACCAAGTATGTTCTAAGTAGCCGACCGCTAGAGCGGGATGGGTTTTCTTTGAATCGTTATCTCGCTCTAGCTTATTGTCGGAGCATGATCCCTCGGATCAAGCCCGAGGGCATGCTTTTCCGAAAACCGGTATCCACCCCGGATCAGGTCCGGGGCATGCTTTTCGGGATCATGCTCTAGGCCTCTCATTGCGTCGCCTCTGCAATTCGCACTCCATGCGCACGGACCTATTCGACTTCGCGTTACCTGAAGACCGCATCGCGCTGCGGCCGGCATCGCCGCGCGATTCGGCGCGGCTGTTGGTGGTGCGGCCGGACGATCCGCGCGGCCTTGAGGACCGCATCGTGCGCGATTTTCCGGACCTGCTGCGGCCCGGCGATGCAGTCGTGGTCAACGATACGAAGGTCTTGCCGGCGAGCCTGCACGGCCGCCGGTTGCCGCGTACCGAAGACGGCGGGCCCGAGCCGGCCATCGCCGCAACGCTGATCAAGCGGCTCGACGGTTCGCGCTGGAATGCTCTGGTGCGGCCGGCCAAGCGCCTTGCCGTCGGCGACATCGTGCGCTTCGGCTCGGAAGGCCGCGTCTGCTTTCTCGAGCAACTCGACGCCACCGTCGAAGCCAAAGGGGAGGGCGGCGAGGTCACGTTCGCCTTCGCCTTCCATGGCGCGGCGCTCGATCAGGCGCTCGAGGAACGCGGCGACATGCCGCTGCCGCCCTATATCGCTGGCCGCCGCGCGGTCGATGAGGCCGACCGCAGCGATTATCAAACCATGTTCGCGCATGAAGAAGGATCGGTCGCCGCACCGACTGCCGGCCTGCACTTCACGCAACCGCTGGTATCCGCCTTGCAGGCACGCGACGTCAGCCTGCACAAGGTGACGCTGCACGTCGGCCCCGGCACCTTCCTGCCGGTGAAGGCCGAAGATACGGCGGGCCATCAGATGCATGCCGAATGGGGCAGCGTGCGCGCCGAGACCGCTGCGGCGCTCAATGCAGCGCGTCGCAACGGCGGCCGCATCGTCGCCGTCGGCTCGACGTCGCTGCGGCTGCTCGAAAGCGCCGCCGCCGATGACGGCACGATCGGTGAATTCTCCGGCGAGACGGCGTTGTTCATCACGCCCGGCTACCGGTTCCGCGCGGTCGACGCCATGCTCACCAATTTTCACCTGCCGTGCTCCACGCTGTTCATGCTGGTGTGTGCATTCTGCGGCCTCGACGTGATGCAGCGCGCTTATGCGCACGCGATTGAGGCCGGCTATCGCTTCTACTCTTACGGCGACGCTTGTTTGTTGTTTCGCGCGGGATGAACGGGCGTACAAACCCGGCGATTGCCTGCGCCGTGTTAATGAAAAATTAGCCATGGTGGCGCCTCATCGGCGCGGCGATGCGGAGATCGAATCAAAACGCGCTCTCGCCGGCGCTGTCTCGAGGCTTCGATATGACAAGCCAGCTCGCCCTCAAGCCGGTCTCTTCTGAGCCCGTGCCCTGCAAGGTCTGCGGCGCTCTTGCGGCGCTTTACGGTGTGGTCGATTTCAACAAATCCTGCGAGGAGGCCCGCGGCGTTCGCCTGCCGCTTGCGGGCGTACCCGTCTATTACCGTCGCTGTGCGCAGTGCGGTTTTTTGTTCACTGACGCCTTCGACGACTGGACCCATGAGGAATTCAAAGCCCACATTTACAACGACGATTATCTCAAAGTTGATCCAGATTACAAAGAAACACGACCGCGCGCGGAGGCCGAGCTGGTGGCGGGCCTGTGGGCCGGCGAGATGGCGACCACGCGGGTGCTGGATTTCGGCGGGGGCAGTGACGTGCTCTGCTCGGTGCTTCGCAGCAAGGGATTTCCCGTCGCGGAAACATACGATCCCATGGTGCCGGAATTTGCGCGGCATCCCCAGGGGAAATTCGATTTAGTGACCTGTTTCGAGACGTTCGAGCACATGCCAGACCCTGACGTCGGCATTTCACAAATACTGGAATGTTTGACTGAAACAGGGCTTGTTCTCTATTCCACATTGGTGCAGCCGGCCAATTTCAACAGCTACGGCGTCGGGTGGTGGTATGTCGGGCCGCGTAACG
>JASHVN010000201.1 GCA_030044555.1 Xanthobacteraceae bacterium
ATCTACAACACCTGGTGCGACCGCGTGCCGTCGCTCATTTTCGGCGGCAACATCATGGAGGCCGACAAGCGCATGCCGGGCGCCGAGTGGGTGCATTCGGGCGTCGATATCGGCCAACTGGTGCGCGAGTTCACCAAGTGGGACGATCAGCCGGCATCGTTGACGCATTTCGGCGAGTCGGTGGTGCGCGCCTACAAGATCGCGACCACGCCGCCGATGGGTCCGGTGTTTATCGCGCTCGACCAGGAGCTGCAGGAAAACCCGATCCGCGATCCGGAAGGCCTGCGCATTCCCAAATACGAGCCGGTGATCCCGCCCCAGGGCGATGCCGCGGCGCTCGCCGAGGCGGCCGCAATGCTGGTGGCGGCGCAGAATCCGCTGATCATTGCCGATCGCGTGGCGCGCACGCCGGCCGGCATGGCGCATCTGGTCGAGCTTGCTGAAACCTTGCAATGCGGCGTCATCGACAATTACGGCCGCATGAATTTCCCGTCGCGGCATCCGCTCAATCAGAGCTTCCGCCGCGCGATGATCGGCCAGGCCGACGTCATTCTCGCCATCGAGGTGAACGATCTGTGGGGCACGCTCACCCACTTCCGCGATCGCATCGTGCGCACCTCGCATCCGGCCACCAAGCCGGGGGCCAAGATCATCACTCTGGGAGTGCGCGATCTGTTCCTGAAGTCCAACTATCAGGATTTCGGCCGCTGGCAGGATGTCGACCTCGACATTGCCGGCGACGGCGAGGCGTCGCTGCCGGCGCTGACCGAGGCGGTGCGGCGGCTGACCGACGACAGCCGCAAAGCGGCCTTCGCGGCGCGCGGGCAAAAGCTCGCCAAGGCGCACCTGGCGATGGTCGAGCAGGCGAAGACCGACGCCACGATCGGCTGGGACAACAGCCCGATCACCACCGCGCGCATGTGCGCGGAAGTCTACAATCAGATCAAGGACGAGGATTGGTCGGTCGTCGGCACCTCGATACGGCTGTCCTGGATGCATAAGCTCTGGGATTTCAAGAAACCGCACCAGTGGAACGGGGTCTCCGGCGGCTCCGGCGTCGGCTATAATCTGCCGGCTTCGATCGGCGCGGCGCTCGCCAACAAGAAGTATGGCCGCTTCACTGTCGCTTTCGGCGGTGACGGCGACTTCATGTTCAGCCCCGGCGCCCTATGGACGGCCGCGCACCACAACATTCCAATTCTCTACATCGTCCACAACAATCGCGCCTATCATCAGGAATACATGTACTTGGTGGCGATGGCCGCCCGCCACGGCCGCAATGTCGAGAAGATGGACATCGGCACCACGATCAAGGATCCGAACATCGATTACGCCACCGTCGCGCGCGGCCTCGGAGCGCACGGCGAGGGGCCGATCACCGACCCCAAAGACCTGGCGCCTGCGCTTTCGCGGGCGATCGCCGCGGTCAAGGCTGGAGGGCCTGCGGTCGTCGATGTTGTCGCCGATCCGCGCTGAGGAGGTTGCGATGAACAGATGCATACGCGTTGCCGGCATCGCGCTCGTCGCCGGCTTTTTTTGCGCGGCGGGTCTTGCGGTCGCATACGCCCAGGACGCGCCCAAGGGGGATGCCGCCAACGGCAAGCGCATTTATCTCGCCGACAAGTGCTACACCTGCCATGGCCGTTCCGGGCAGGGCGGCGCCTACAACACACCGACGCCGATCCTCGCCCACACGGCGCTGCCGTTCGAGGGCTTCAAGGGCCAGATCCGCAATCCGATAAATGATATGCCGGCTTATTCTGCCGCCATATTGTCCGATCAGGACATCGCCGATCTTTACGCCTTCGTGACATCGCTGCCGGGGCCGGGCTCGCCCAAGGATTTCCCTCTCCTGAACAATTAAAGCCCCCTGGCAAAAACACTCATGGCGGCACCTGATGCGGCCATGATGCCGGAATGAGGCCGTGGCTTTGCGGCCATTCGCGAGGCACTTATGTTCCTTAGGGTCAGCCGGCATACTCCGGCTGGCCACGTATAGAATTGCGTGCCGACACCTTTTGAGGGGACACCATGGCCGACAGGACACTCAACGTCATCACCATTTGCGGCAGCCTGCGCAAAGGATCTTACAATCGCATCGTCATGAATGCGCTCCCTGGACTCGCGCCGGACGGCATGCAGATCAAGGAAGCGCCGCCGATTTCCGAGTTTCCGCTCTACAATGCCGATATCCAGAACTCGACCGGCTTTCCGGCTGCGGTCAATGCCTTGGGGGACGCCATCCGTGCAGCCGACGGCGTGATCTTCAATTCGCCGGAATATAATTTTGGCATTCCCGGGCCGCTGAAGAATGCGATCGATTGGGTGTCGCGCCTGCCCAACCAGCCGTTTGCCGGCAAGCCGGTGGCACTGCAATCGGCATCGCCGGGGCCGGTCGGCGGCGCGCGCGTGCAATACGACCTGCGCCGCTCGATGGTGTTTCTTGACGCGCCCACGCTCAACAAGCCGGAAATTTTCATTGGCAATTGCGCGCAGAGGATTGACGACAAGACCGGGAAGATCACCGACGAGGCGACCGTTGGGTTCATCAAGCAGCAGCTTGCCGCCTTCGCCAAGTTCATTGTCGACCACGGCGGCAAGAACTAGCGCATGATCCGGAAAAGTGTGAAGCGGTTTTCCGAAAAGATCATGCTCAAAGGAAAAATCTAGCCGTCGTCCCCGCGCAGGGGGCCCCATCGCGCGATGCGCGACGGGGTGCCCCGTAAGCGGGGCCCATAGACACGATCCCAACAGTATCTGTACGGAAGGTGGCTATGGATTCCCGCGTTCGCGGGAATGACCAGAAGATGCCGTGCCCGCCAAAGCGGGGCCCATAGACACGGTCCTTGTGGAATTTGTACGGACGGTGGTTATGGATTCCCGGGTTCGCGGGAATGACCAGAAGAGAGGGAATTGTGTCCGATAATCAGCTCAACGTCGCCGTCATTTGCGGCAGTTTGCGTAAAGGCTCCTACAATGCGGCGCTGGCGCGCACGCTGCCGTCGCTGGCGCCGCCCGGCATGGCGATCAAGGCAGCGCCGGCCTGGGACAAGATGCCGGTCTATAATCACGATCTGCACGAGAGCGGTGCATTTCCGAGCGAAGTCACGGCCTGGGCCGACGCCATTCGCGCCGCCGACGCGGCCATCATCGTCTCGCCGGAATACAATTGGAGCATTCCCGGGGGCTTGAAGAATGCCATCGATTGGGTCTCGCGGCTCAAGGACGTGCCGTTCAAGGAAAAGCCGGTGGCGCTGCAATCCTGCGCCGGCGGTGCACTCGGCGGCGCGCGCATGCAATATCATTTGCGCCAGAGTCTCACCTCGATCGATGCGTTCCTGTTCGGCAAGCCCGAGGTGCTGGTGACTTTCTCGGCCAAGAAGTTCGATGAGAAGACGCTTGAACTCACCGACCAGCCGACCATCGACATCATCAAGCAGCAGCTCGCGGGCTTCGAAAAGTTCATCCGGCGGCTGAACGGGAGGAAATAAATGGCACGGCTCGACAATCGCGTGGCGCTGCTCACCGGCGGCGCCAAGGGCATCGGCGTCCATTACGCGAAGAAGCTGGCCGGGGAGGGCGCCCGCCTGATGATCGCCGATATTTCCGACGCCAGGGATTTGGCGGCGGACATCGCCCGCGAGCACGGCGCCAACTCGGTGGCAAGCTCGGTCACCGACGTGAGCGACGAGACCGCTGTGAAAAAGCTCGTTGCCGACACCGTCGAGCGCTTCGGCAAGATCGACATTCTGGTCAACAACGCGGCTTTATTCGCCCCGCTCAAGGAACAGAAAGTGCTCGATATCGACGTCGCGCTGTGGGACCGCGTCATGGCGATCAACGTGCGCGGCGTGTTTCTGATGACCAAGCACGTGGCGCCGCATATGATCGCGCAGAAATACGGCAAGATCATCAATATCAGTTCCGGCACCGTCGCCCGCGGTATTCCCAACTTTTCCCACTATGTGACCTCGAAGGGGGCGGTAACGGCGTTCACGCGCTCGATTTCCCGCGAACTCGGGGAGCATAATATCTGCGTCAATTCGCTGGCGCCGGGATTCACGCTCTCCGACAGCGTGATCAATGAGAACCCCGGCCACCTTGCTCATTCGCAGCAGCCCTCGATCGTGCGCCGCGCCATCAAGCGCGATGAATATCCCGAGGACCTTCTGGGCGCGCTCGTTTTCCTCGCCTCCGCCGACAGCGATTTCATCACTGGCCAGACCATCGCCGTGGATGGCGGTGCGACGAACACCTGAACCGCCACCAGCGCGGTACAATGCCGGCATGCGCCAATTCTTGAAACTGCATCCGGACTCGCATTGCGCCGCGGCCAGTTGCATCGAGGTTGACGTTTCGCGGCCGCGAGCCGGCGCGTTGCTCGTAGTTTATGAGGTGACAGGCGACATTGGCGCCCTGTGCATCCCGCCCGTTGCGGCGCCGGCACAGGCCGATGCCCTGTGGCGGCACACGTGCTTCGAGGCCTTCGTCTGTCCATTGCCGGGCGAAGCGTACTCCGAATTCAACTTCGCGCCGTCGATCCAATGGGCGGCGTACCGGTTCGACGGCTATCGCCGAGGCATGCGCGTCGCGGCCGAGATCGGCGCGCCGCAGATCAAAGTGCAATGCGCGCCCGGACGCTTCACATTGCAGGCGGCGTTGGCATTGGGCGCATTGCCTTCCGGACGATGGAGGCTCGGTCTCGCGGCGGTGATAGAGGAAGCGAACGGGCCCTTGTCCTATTGGGCGTTGGCGCATCCGGCCGGCAAGCCGGATTTCCATCGCGCCGATTGCTTTATCTGCGAAATTTGACGAGCGTGGCCGCCAGGGAAGGCATCATGAAATTCGGCATCGACCGCTTCATCGCCGAACCGGAATTGCGCGCGCCGCTTAATGGCCGGCGGGTCGCTCTGCTGGCGCATCCGGCTTCGGTCACGGCCGATTTGATCCATGCCCTCGATGCGTTCGCCGCTTGCGGCGACCTCAAGGTCACAGCGGCGTTCGGCCCGCAGCACGGCCTGCGCGGCGACAAGCAGGACAACATGGTCGAGTCGCCGGATTTCCGCGACCCGGTGCATGGCATTCCGGTGTTCAGCCTGTACGGCGAGGTGCGCAAGCCCACCGACGCGATGCTCGACATCTGCGATGTTATTGTCATCGATCTGCAGGATCTCGGCTGCCGCATCTACACGTTCATCACCACGCTCCGCTACATGCTCGAAGCCGCGGCGCGATGTAAGAAAGCCGTTTGGGTTCTGGACCGGCCCAACCCGGTTGGCAGTCCCGTTGAGGGATTGCGGCTGCGGCCGGGCTGGGAAAGTTTTGTCGGCGCCGGACCTTTGCCGATGCGTCATGGTCTCACGCTCGGCGAACTTGGCGGATGGTTCGTTAAAAATCTCAAGCTCGACGTCGAATATCGCGTGATCGATATGCAGGGCTGGGAGTCCGATGCGGCGCCGGGTTTCGGCTGGCCGCTTGGCGAGCGAGCCTGGATCAATCCGAGCCCCAACGCGCCGAATCTGTGGATGGCGCGTGCCTATGCGGGCACGGTGATGGTCGAAGGCACCACGCTGTCGGAAGGCCGCGGCACCACGCGGCCGCTCGAACTGTTCGGCGCTCCCGACATCGAGGCGCGCGCGATCTTGCAGGAGATGCATGCGCTGTCACCGGACTGGCTGGCCGGCTGCCGCCTGCGCGAATGCTGGTTTGAGCCGACGTTTCACAAACATGCCGGTAAGCTCTGTAACGGCGTGCAGATTCATACCGAAGGGCCGGCCTACGACCACGCCGCGTTCAAACCCTGGCGCATCCAGGCGCTCGCCTTCAAGGCGATCCGGCGGCTTTATCCCGAATATCCGCTGTGGCGCGATTTCGCTTACGAATACGCGCACGGCAAGCTCGCCATCGACGTCATCAACGGCGGTCCGCTGCTGCGCGAATGGGTCGATGACGGGAACGCGACGCCGGCAGACCTGGACGCGCTGGCTGTGCCGGATGAGCAGGTCTGGCTGAACGAGCTGAAGGAATATCTACGCTACTGATCGCTATTTTGCCGTCATTCGGCTGTGGCGGCAGGCCCTCCCGCGCGATAAGATGGAGACATCGAGACAGCGCGGGGTGACTGACATGCTCAGCCGTCGCGACTTGATTGTGCTCTCGGCCGCCCGGGCCGTCATGCCGGGCCTTTTTGCCGGCGCCGCCCGGGCGGACACGCCGACAACCGCATTCCCAACAAGAGCCGTACGCATCATCGTGCCGGTGGCGGCCGGCGGCCCGACCGACATTGTCGCCCGCACACTCGGCGACAAGCTGTCGGCGATGTGGAAACAGCAGGTCTTCATCGAGAACAAGCCGGGCGCCGGCAACAATCTCGGCTGCGAGTATGTCGCGCGTTCCGATCCCGACGGTTACACCGTGTTGTTCGACCCGGGCGCCATGGCGTCGAACACCAGTCTCTACGGCAAGCTCTCCTACGACGCGGTGAAGGACTTCGCGCCGGTGTCGATGGTGGCGCTCGTCGACTATTTCATGTTCGTGCCGAACTCCTCGCCGGCGCACACGCTCAAGGAATTCATCGCCTACGTCAAAAGCCGCCCCGGCAAGCTGACCATGGCGTCACCCGGCACCGGCAGCGCGCCGTATCTGGCCGAAATGAGTTTCCTGCAGATGGCCGGCCTGAAGATGACGCACGTGCCGTATCGCGGCGCGGCCCCGGCCTTCACCGACCTGATCCCCGGCCGCGTCGACTGCTATTTCGGCAGCGGCACGCTGCTCTCCTATTCGCGCTCCGGGCAGGTGCGCGTGCTCGCGGTGACGGGAGCCAAGCGCAATCCGGCGGCCCCCGACGTGCCCACCATCGGCGAGACCGTCCCCGGCTATGCGGTGACCGGCTCGCAGGCGCTGTTCGTTCCGGCCAAGACGCCGTCTGAGATCGTGCGCAAGATGAGCGCGGACACCAATACGGCGCTGGCCGATCCTGCGATCCAGAAGAAACTCGTCAACGCCGGCTACGTGGCGAGGGGCTCGACGCCCGAAGAGTTGGAGCAGCACCTCAAGGCTGACATCGCGCGCTGGGGTGTGCTCATCAAATCGCTCGGCATCAGGCTCGATTAGTTCCTCGCGGCGCTCTTCGTCAACGTCGGGCCGGCTGCCTCACCGAGTTAGCGCAATCACACATCCGGCGGTGGCGACTTTTTGTCCGGCGACACCGGACTCATCACACCCACGGCAATTCCGTCAGGATCTTCGATGATCGCGTAGCGGGCGCCCCAGATTGCGTCGTGCGGCTCTTGCAGGCCGCG
>JASHVN010000202.1 GCA_030044555.1 Xanthobacteraceae bacterium
GTTGTTGCCGAGCAGGATCGCGCCCAGCAGGCGCTCACGCGTGTCCAGCAGGCGGTTGACGATGCCGGCCCGGCGATTGCCGTCCTTCGCCAGCCGCAGCATGGCGGCGCGCGACGATGCGGTCAGCGCCGTCTCGCTGGCGGAGAAGAATGCCGAGATCAGCAGGCACACGACGATCGCGGCTATGGTTAACCAATCGATAAGGGTCATCGCCCGGCAAGCTTCTCGCTCAAGAACGCACGCACCTCGGCTGCCTCGACGCCGGTTTCGATGAACGCTGCGCCGGTCCCGCGGACGAGGATGAAGGTAAGCTTTCCGCGCTTTATTTTCTTATCCTGGGCGATCAGTTCCATCAGCCGGTCGAGCGGAGGCAGCGGTCCGGGAATATCGGAGATCCGCGTCGGCAGGCCGACGGCAGCCAGATGGCGGATGGCGCGCGCCGCTTCGGCCTTGGAGACGAGCCCTTGTCGCGTCGCCGAAAAGTCAAAGGCGAGCGCCATGCCGATAGCGATCGCCTCGCCATGCAGCAGACGGTCGGAATAGCCGCAAGCCGCTTCCAGCGCATGGCCGAAGGTGTGGCCGAGGTTGAGGAGCGCACGATCGCCGGTCTCGCGCTCGTCGCGCGCAACGATGGCGGCCTTGGCGCGGCAACTCACCGCGATGGCGTGGTCGCGCGCCGGGCCCCCGGCGAACACGTCTTTCCAATTGGCTTCGAGCCAATCAAAAAAAGCGGCATCGCCAAGAAAGCCGTATTTGACCAGTTCGGCGTAGCCGGCGCGGAATTCGCGTGGCGGCAAGGTGTCAAGGAGCGCCGTGTCGGCGACGACCAGGATCGGTTGATGGAAGGCGCCGATGAGATTCTTGCCCTGGCGCGAGTCGATCGCTGTCTTGCCGCCGACCGAGGAATCCACCTGAGCCAGCAGGGTGGTCGGCACCTGCACGTAATCGAGTCCGCGCCGCACCACCGCCGCGGCGAAGCCGGCCAGGTCGCCGATGACGCCGCCGCCGAGCGCGACGACAAGGTCGCCGCGCTCGATGCGCGAGGCGATGATGGCCTCGCACACGCGCTCGAAGACGCCGAAACTCTTCGAGCCCTCTCCGGGTGGCACAACCACGCTGTCCTTCTTTATTCCGGCGCGGTCGAGCACGGATTCGGCGCCGGCAAGCACGTGGCGCGCGACCGTCTCGTCGGTGACGATGAAAGTCTTGGCGCCCGGCCGCAGCGCGGCAATGCGTGCGCCCAGCGAGGCAATGATGCCGCGTCCGATGACGATGTCGTAGCTGCGTGCGCCGAGTTTGACCTCGACGATTGTTGGATCGCCGGTGTTCGGCTCTGCGGTCTTCGCTTCGCCGCGAACGGATACGGTCATGCGCCCTCCTTGCGCTCCGCGGAGACGGGAATGTCGAGGAAGGCGGCTAGCTCCGTCACGATCTCACCAACGATCGCGTCGTGCGGTCCCTCCCGCGACTGGATCGTCAGATCGGCCAGCGCATAGACCGGCTCGCGCACTTTGAGGAGCTGGCGCAGCGTCTCCTCCGGGTCGTCGGTCTGCAGCATCGGGCGCTCGTCCCGGCGCTTGGCGATGCGCCGCATCAGCACGTCGAATTCGGCCGAAAGCCAGATCGAGACGCCCCTGCTCCTGATGGCCGCCCGCGTGCCTTCGTTCATGACGGCGCCGCCGCCGGTGGCCAGCACCTGCGGCCCGGCCTCGAGGAGCCGCGCAATGACGCGCGCCTCGCCGCCGCGGAAATCAGCCTCGCCATGGCGGGCAAAGATGTCGGAAATGCTCATTCCGGCGGCCTTCTCGATCTCGGTGTCGGCGTCGACAAACGGGATTCCCAGGCGTGCGGCGAGGCGGCGGCCGATCGATGATTTGCCCACCCCCATCATGCCGACGAGCACGACCGAGCGGTCGCCGAGCGCGGCACGGATCGCAGCCGCCGGCGGCGTCGCGTTAACCTCATTTTGTGTCGCGATATCAGTCACGTACACTCAACTCCGAGGCCGCCGAACGGCGCGTTCGTGGTCCCTTTATGCCGATGTCGACATGGGCGTCGACCTGGACGAGGACAACCGGAAAGACTTGTCAGACTCGGCCGAACATGATCGTACTCGGTCCGCTTCGTCGGCACCAATAGGATGAGCCCGGGCGTTCTCGCGATGCCGAGCCTGCTGCGTCTACTCACCGTTCTCGCGATCATCGCCGGGCTCATCTACGGGGGTCTATATGCGCTGGCCAATTTCGTCCAACCCCACCCCCGGCAGATGAGCGTTTCCATTCCGCCGAACCAGTTCCTCAAAGGCCAGTGAGGGGCCGTGGTGGCGCGGGGGACGGCGCGAGCGGCAGGCCCTGCGGACGAGCGGCTGGTAGCGCTTTTTCTCGATATGCTGGCGGCCGAGCGCGGTGCCCAAAACAACACGCTCACGTCCTATGGCCGCGATCTGGCAGATCTCACCGCGCATTTGACCAAGGGCCGGCACTCCGTCAGCAGTGCGAGCACCCAGGATCTGCGCGGCTATTTGGCGGCGCTGTCGCGGCGCGGCTTGGGGCCCGCAACCGTGGCACGGCGGCTTTCGGCCATCCGGCAGCTCTACCGGTTTCTTTACGCCGAAGGCTTGCGCAAGGACGATCCGGCCGCTGTGCTCGAAGGGCCCAAGCGCAGCCGACCGCTGCCCAAGACGCTGACGCTCGCCGAAGTCGACCGATTGCTGGGCGCCGCCGCGGCTTGCGATGCGGCCGCTCCTGTGCGCGAGCGCGTGCGCGCCGCGCGGCTCTCCTGCCTTCTGGAAACGCTCTACGCCACCGGCTTGCGCGTCTCCGAACTGGTCGCGTTGCCGATGTCCGCCGCACGCCGCGACGCCCGCGTGATCATCGTGTGCGGGAAAGGCAACAAGGAACGCATGGTGCCGCTGAACAATGCCGCCAAGGATACCATGGCGAATTATCTGGCGCTGCTGGAGCAGTCCGGACAATGCGCGTCCTCGAAATGGCTGTTCCCGTCGTTCGGCGAGAGCGGCCATCTCACGCGCCAGCACTTTGCGCGCGACCTAAAGTCGCTTGCGGTCGGCGCCGGCCTGCGGGCCGAGCAGGTGAGCCCGCACGTGCTGCGCCACGCGTTCGCCAGCCATCTGCTGCACAACGGCGCCGACCTGCGCGTGGTGCAGACGTTGCTCGGCCATGCCGACATTTCCACGACGCAGATTTACACCCACGTGCTGGAAGAGCGGCTCAAAAGCCTGGTACGCGATCTGCACCCTTTGGCGGAAACTTAGTGGTGAATGCAGGTTAGCCGCGAAACGATAGCGCCCGTGATTGACTTATACCCGCACTGCGGGCGAGTAGGTGCCGGCGAGGTCGCCCTCGATTGCTCCTCGCCATCCCGTTCCTCGCTCAAGTCTTGTTGGTACCTGCTGATTGCATGATGCGTAGTTATCTCGACTTCGAAAAGCCGGTGGCCGAACTGGAGGCCAAGGTCGAGGAGCTGCGCGCGCTGCAGCAAGGCGGCGACGCGATCGCCATCGGCGATGAAATCAGCCGCATCGAGAGCAAGGCGGCCGCGGCACTCGCCGAGCTCTACGGCGCGTTGACGCCATGGCAGAAAACCCAGGTCGCGCGCCACCCGCAGCGGCCGCATTGCGTTGATTACGTCGCAAGCCTGATCGCCGATTTCACGCCGCTCGCCGGTGATCGCAAATACGGCGACGATCCGGCGATCATCGGTGGGTTCGGCCGCTTCAGGGGCGAGAGCGTCTGCATCATTGGCCATGAAAAGGGGGTCGATACCGAGAGCCGGCTGAAGCACAATTTCGGCATGGCGCGGCCGGAGGGCTATCGCAAGGCGGCGCGGCTGATGGGCTTGGCCGATCGCTTCGACGTTCCCGTCATCGCGCTGATCGATACCGCGGGCGCCTATCCGGGCATCGGCGCCGAGGAGCGCGGCCAAGCCGAGGCCATTGCCCGCTCGACCGAGGCCTGTCTCGAAATCGGCGTGCCCAACGTAGCTGCGATCATCGGTGAGGGCGGTTCGGGGGGCGCGGTCGCGCTCGCGACGGCCAACCGGGTTTTCATGCTCGAGCATGCCGTCTACAGCGTGATCTCGCCTGAGGGCGCGGCTTCCATCCTTTGGCGTGACACATCGAAGGCGCAGGACGCCGCCTCAGCGTTGCGGATCACCGCGCAGGATCTGGTCCGGCTCGGCGTCGTTGATACTATCGTGCCCGAGCCGACCGGCGGGGCCCACCGCGAGCCTGCCGCAGCCATAAAGGCCATGGGCGAAGCCATCGCCGGCGCGCTCGCGGACCTGCGCGGCCTTGACCGCGCCGAGATCGTGCGGCTGCGGCGCGAAAAGTTTTTGGCGATCGGGCGGACGCTCGCCTAGACCTTGATCCAATTCGATTGAAACGGATCAAGGTCTAAATTTTTCCTCTGAGCATGATCCCTCGGGTCAAGCCCGAGGGCATGCTTGTCCGAGAACCGGTTTCCACCCCGGATTGCTTTTTTAGGATCATGCTCCAGGCCCGCGTTGCGGAATGAGTGAGGAGTG
>JASHVN010000203.1 GCA_030044555.1 Xanthobacteraceae bacterium
GGCATCGGAGTTGTTGTTTCCAGCACCGCGATTGCTGAAGGCGGGCAGCGCAAGCCGCCGCCTAGACGCGTCGTCCAGCGTCCGCGGGCTGCTCCGCGCTTTGCCATGCCGCGACGTCCGCCGCTGCAGCAAGGTGCTGCCGGACCTCACATAGGACCAGGATATTCGGCACCAAGATATATGGCGCCAGGATATCGACCGCCGCCCGGTTACGGGCAGGCGTACGGTCGGCCTGCGCTCCGTCCGGCAATGGGCAATCCGTCAGCCGTTATTCCTGGCGGTCCGTATGGACGGGGATTCGGCCCCGGCATGGGCCCTCCGTCAGCGTCTATTCCGAACGGCCCTTATGGAAGGGGATTCGGCCCCGGAATGGGTCCCCCGTCAGCGTCTATTCCGAACGGTGCTTATGGAAGAGGATTCGGCCCCGGAACGGGCGGTCCGTCAGCGTCTATTCCGAACGGTGCTTATGGAAGAGGATTCGGTGCCGGAGCGGGCAATCCGCCAGCTTCCCTTTCAAGGGGGCCCAACGGAAACCCATCGGGGCCGCCCATACGCCAATCCATGGCGACGCCGGCGTCGCTGCCCCGGACAACAGGTGCGCCGGGCCTGAATCACGCTTTGCCGGGGCTGCCAGGTACGCAGGGAAGGCCCGGTATGTCCCTCGGCAACCGCGGCGTTTTCGCCGATCGCGGCGCTTTCGGTAATCGTGGCGCCTTCGGTAATCGTGGCGCTTTCGGCAACGGTGGTGCTTTCGGCAACCGAGGCGCCTTCGGCAACCGCGGTGCTTTCGGCAATCGCGGCGCCTTCGTGGGCGGCCTCGCCAATCGCGGCAGGGGCGGCAATGGCGCGCCGCCCGGCACGCGCCTGATCGACATGCGCGTGATGCCGCTGCCGCCCGGCACCGGTCTGCCGCCGGTCGGGGAAACGCGCTTCCGGCCAAGCGAAGTCGTGTTGCAGTTCGGCGCCGACAGGACGCCCCAGCAAATCGCCGCCGTCGCCCAGCGTTTCGGCCTGACCATCGTGGCGCAGCAAACAATCGGCGTGCTTCGCCGCACCGTTTACACGTTCCGCATCAACAACGGACAGCCGGTGGACCAGGTGATCCGCCAGATTGACGGCGCCGGCGTCGATGCGGCGGCACAACCCAATTACACCTACAGCCTGACCGAGGATAAGGGCGCAGACGCCGTCGGCGACCCGGCGCAATACATCGTGAGAAAATTAGATCTCAACGCCGTGCATAAGATCACGGAAGGTAACGACATCGTCGTCGCGTTGATCGACTCCCAGGTCGATCTCAGACAACCCGATCTCGCCGGCAGGATCGTCGACACTTACGACGCCGGTTGCGGCGCCAACGTGCCGCCGGATGCGCACGGCACCGGTATGGCAGGCGCGATCGCCGCTCACTCCGGCCTGCTGGGGATCGCCCCGGACGCCAAGATCATGGCCATCTGCGCCTTTGGCGGCAACGGAACGCCCGAAGCGACGTCGGCCAAAATCATCCGCGGCCTTGATTACGCCATCCAGCACGGTGCCAAGATCGTCAACATGAGCTTTGCCGGACCATCCGATCCGGCGCTGGCCCAGGAGCTGCAGATCGCCCGCGAGAAGGGCATTCTCGTCGTCGCGGCTGCGGGCAATGCCGGGCCGAATTCGCCGCCGCTTTATCCGGGCGCTGATCCAAATGTCATGGCCGTCACCGCGACCGACATGCACGATCATCTGTTCTCCGGCGCCAACCAGGGCTCGTATGTTGCGGTCGCGGCGCCGGGCGTGAACATTCTGGTGCCGGCGCCGAACGGCGGCGTGCAGTTCACCACCGGTACATCGGTGGCAACCGCCAATGTCAGCGGCGTCGCGGCATTGCTGCTCGCAGAGCAGCCGACGCGCACACCGGAGGACGTCCGCTCCATTCTGGTGTCGACCGCCAAGCATCTCGGTGCTCCGGGCATGAACCCGCAGTTCGGCGCCGGCCTTATCGATCCGCTCAAGGCGCTGCACGCGGCGCCGGAAGTGGCCGGCCAGACGCCGGCCAACCCGGCGCCAGCCGATGCTCTGCAAATGCCCGCCGACCCGGCGGCCGCAGTGACGGCGCACTGACGGATCGCAATTCGCTAATGCGTGCTTAGCCGGCCGCTAAAGCGCGATGAGGATGAATCATCATCGCGCTTTAGCTCTTTGTTTGCGCATGATCCCTCGGGTCAAGCCCGAGGGCATGCTTTTCCGAAAACAGGTATCCACTTTTTTCGGGATCATGCTCTGGTTTCGCGGTAAACACGCGCGCGTTATTGCAGCTCCAGCGTAGATTGCATCACCACCACGGTGTAGGGATCCCAGGTGGAGACGAGCCAGTAGATCGTCGCCCGCTTGGGCGATCCGGGACCGGGCGGCGTCACGTTCTGGGTGAAACGGTCCATCACAAACGACGCATAGAATGCGCCCGGCAGACCGCTGCCGGCCGCATGCCCCGGGCAGGGGCTCGCGCCTTGGATCAGCGTACAAACGAGATTTGGATCCTGTATCGCGCTGAGCATGACGATCGGCGGCGACCACGGACCCCACGGATCGGGCGCAAAGCGGGCTTCGACGGTCCACGGCTCGCAGACATAGAGCAGCAACCACACGTGCAGCGGCTCGTTCCATGTCACCGAATGCTCGCCGACGCAGCGCTCGTTCGCCGGGCGTCCCGCGTAGATTTCCGCGCCGGGCGGCGGCACCCATTCGCCCGCGGCGTTGCGGCCGCTTTCCCATTGCGCATGCGAGATCCAGATCGGACTTCCGCCGATGCTGCCGGCAAAGTAGCGCCAAGTGTCCGGATTATCGAAGCTCGTGCGCGGCGCCATCGCCAAATAGGGAATGCTGACGCGATAGCGCGGCACGCCGAACACCGGCACGTCGGGCGGCGCGCCGGGCGGTAGTGCGGCGCTGGCGTAAACGAAGCCGCTCGGCATGTTCAGAAACA
>JASHVN010000204.1 GCA_030044555.1 Xanthobacteraceae bacterium
AGCCGACTTCGAAGCCTCGGCGATGCGCAAGTTTCGCTGGCGAATGATTCCGCTTCTGGCGATCTGTTACTTTATTTACCGGCTTGATTTGCTCAATGTCGGGTTCGCCGGCCTGACGATGAACAAAGAACTCGGCCTCGGCGCCACGGCCTTCGGCTTTGGCGTCGGCGTCTTCTACTGGGGTTTCTTTCTTTGCCAAATCCCGAGCAACCTGGCGCTGGAGCGATGGGGCGCAAAGCTCTGGCTGCCGATTATCATGCTGCTGTGGAGCGTGTTGTCCGGCTGCATGGCGCTGGTTTCCAGCCAGCACGGCTTCTATATCATGCGCTTCATTCTCGGCGCCGCCGACGCCGGTTTTTTTCCCGGCATCATCTTCTATCTCACCTATTGGGCGCCCGCCGCCTATCGCGGGCGCATGGTCAGCCTGTTCAGTCTCGGCGGCCTCCTGGCGCCTATTCTCGGCGGTCCGCTGGCCGGCGGGCTGCTCAAGCTGGATGGCTTTGCCGGAATCTCCGGCTGGCGCTGGCTGTTTATCTCCGAAGCTATACCGGCAGTCATTCTCGCCGCCGTTCTGGCGTTGATGATCGTGAACCGGCCGGCGGACGCGCAATGGCTTTCGGCAGACGAACGGGACGCGCTGCAGGCCTCCTTGGACGATGAACGCGCGAGGCGCGATGCGCTGCAAAAGCTCACCGTTTGGGAAGCGATGCGCAATCCGAAAGTGATTTTGCTTTGCGTCATCTATCTTGGCATTCTCGGCGGAATTTCCGGCACGGGATTCTGGCTGCCGCTGATTCTGCAGGGCTTCGGACTCTCGAACCAGCAGGTCGGATGGGTCGCCGCGATCCCGTACGCCGTCGCCATGATCGGTCTCCTGACGATTGCGGCGCATTCCGATCGCACCGGGGAGCGCATCTGGCATGTGGCGATCCCGATATTGTTCGCCTGCGCCGGCTTCCTCGCCGCCGGGTTCTGGATTCACAATCCCTACCTCGCCATCGTCGCCGTATCGGTCGCACTGGCCGGCGGGCAAGGCGCCATCGCGGTGTTCTGGTCGCTGCCGCCTGCCTTCCTGAGCGGTCCGATGGCGGCGGCGAGCGTCGCGCTCATCAACGCGGTCGGCAATCTCGGCGGCTTTTTCGGACCGCAGATCATCGGCTATCTGCGCGATCGGACCGGAAGTTTCGGCTGGGCCATGGTCGCGATGGCCTTGTTTCCGCTGATGGCCGCGATGATCGTAACTCTGCTCGGCCGCGACGCGGGCATGCGGCGCGCGCTCAACGCTGCGCGAACGGCAAAAGCGCCGATCAGGTAGCCCGGGTGGGAGCCCGCGAAGGATGCGGCCGCGGTGATGCGACGGACGCCCGCAAGCGATAATGACGATTGGTCTTATTCAATGTCTGCTTCTTCAATGCCTGCTTCGCTCAGGGAGCGGACCATTACCGCGTCGCTGCGATATGACGCGATGTGCCAAACGCAGACAAGGTGCACTGCAGCTAGACCACTTTTCCTCATCGCAGGCCGACATCATGTTGAAATGACCGTCCGGGTGCCATAGGTCGTGTTCGAGATAACTAAAAGCATCGGAAGACCAAGCTTGTGTGTCCCGCTACGGTTCGGTTCGTTCTGCGGTCAAACAAGCGGGGCCTGTGGATCATTGGTAACCGGACTTGGTTATGAGACTTCTCCGCATCATCGTGATCGTCACTGTAGCTATCGGAGCAACCGTTCCTGCTGACGCCGGCGAGGTCAGCGGGGCTGGTTCGACATTCGTCGCTCCATTGCTGGTTCAATGGGCCGCCGCCGCGAAACAGGCGATAGGGTTTACCGTTGACTACCGGCCAGCCGGATCAGGCGTCGGCATCCAACGGATTGTGAACGGCGCGGTGACGTTTGCCGCTACGGACATGCCGCTTGCACCGGAAGACATAGCGGAGAATCGCCTTGTTCAATTTCCTCTGGTCGGCGGCGCTGTCGTTCCGGTGTTCAATTTGCCCGGAATTGAAGCCGGCGCGCTCACCCTCGATGGCCCGACAATCGCCAAAATCTTCCTTGGCGCGATCACCTATTGGAACGATCCGGAGATCGTCAGCCTCAACCCTCATCTCAGATTGCCTAATAGGCCAATTACGGTCGTCCACCGCGCCGATGCTTCGGGCACGACATTCATCTGGACGGACTATCTCTCGAAGGTCAGCCCCGATTGGCAAGACAAAGTCGGCGAAGATCTGGTCGTCGAGTGGCCGGCCGGGGTCGGGGCGAAAGGCAATGACGGAGTTTCAATCGATGTAGCGCGGACCGTCGGGGCGATTGGCTATGTCGAATACGCCTACGCGAAACGCTACGACTTGAGCCTTGCCAAAATGATCAATCGTGCCGGCAAATCCGTTGCTCCGACGCCGGCGGCCTTCCAGGCTGCGGCCGCCGGAACCGATTGGAAAAATGCCACCGATTTCCGCGCTGTCATGACCGACGCGCCTGGCCCGGCCTCGTGGCCCGTGGCCGGCGCGACGTTCATCCTGATGAAATCCACCCCACTTGACCCCGCCAGCTCAGCCGCTGCCCTCAAATTCTTCGATTGGGCCTATAAGCGCGGGAGCAACGCGGCGACCGAGCTGGGTTATGTTCCAATGCCCGAAAACGCCTTCGCCTTGATCGAAAGGGTTTGGGCGGAAACGATCAAAACGAGCGACGGCGCGGCGGTATTCGGGCGCTAGCACCCGACGAAGCCGCCGAAATGGTGGAAGTCGCCGCCGCGCAGGTCTATTTACCGAACCATCAGCTGTTTCAGCATTTAATCCTCACGTGCGTGCCGCTGGACAGCATCCCGGCGAGAGGGATCAAGCGCGATGGGAAGCATCGTTCTCCTCGATCTGATGGGCGGCGTGGCGCTGCTGCTGTGGGGCCTGCATATGGTGCTCACCGGCGTGCTGCGTGCCTTCGGCCCGGATTTGCGCCGCGTCCTGGGAAAGGCGCTGCGCAATCGGTTCAGCGCCTTCGCCGCTGGCCTCGGCTTGACCGCGCTGCTGCAAAGCAGCACGGCGGCCGGGCTGATGACCACCTCGCTTGCGGCCGAGGGCATCGTCAGCCTGGTTCCAGCGCTCGCGATCATGCTCGGCGCCAACGTGGGCACGACACTGATCGTCCAGCTTCTCTCGTTCGACATCTCCGCCGTTGCGCCCGTGTTGCTGCTCATCGGCGTAGTCACTTTTCGCGTCGGCAACAGTAACATTACCCGTGCTGTCGGCCGCATCAGCATCGGCCTTGGACTAATCCTCCTTGCGCTACACCTTCTGCTCAATACGCTCGCTCCGGCTGAGCAAGCGCCGGCGGCACGCGCGCTTCTGGGCTCGATCACCAACGACCCCGTCCTTTGCATTCTTATCGCCGCGGCGCTGACCTGGGCGGCGCATTCGAGCGTTGCGGTCGTTCTTTTGGTGATGTCGCTTGCTTACTCGCAGTTTGTCACCCCGGCGGCGGCGCTGGCTCTGGTGCTCGGTGCCAATCTCGGCAGCGCGATCAATCCATTGATTGAAGGGGGCATCCGCGGCGATCCGGCGAGCCGTCGGCTGCCGCTTGGCAATCTGATCAACCGGGCAGTCGGCATCGTGATCGTGCTGCCCTTCCTTGGTCCGATCGCGCGAGAGATGACGGCGCTCCAGCCGGATGCCGCCAAGATGACGGCCGAGTTCCACATG
>JASHVN010000205.1 GCA_030044555.1 Xanthobacteraceae bacterium
AACGACTTGATTGCATTTGAAACTCTCACCCCGTTCTCAACGGGGGGCGAGTTCAGTTTGGTCTGGAGCTTCAGGCACACAATCACGGTGGCGCCGCTTCTACCACGATATTCTCTTCATCACACCCAAGGAATGTACACGATATGTTCCACATCCGCAATGTCGAATTTAAGTCACAGCCCTGCACGGGAACAGGCCTAACTGCCGGTTTTTTCTGATGGCAGTCCCTGTTTAAGGAGGAAAGTTTCCCTGTTCGTTTTCTCAGGGAATTACCGGCTCAAGCTATTGGAAATGCCCGATTTCCAGCCCAAGAAATGTGAAGATCGCCGAGATTTTGCGGCAATTCCCTGCAGATTTCCCTGTTAGCAGGGAAACGAGCGGTAGAGACGTGTTTGACGGATTTGATGGCGAGGACGTCCGCTGCTGCGGAGGGAAGAACGACAGACCAAGCGCGCCTGCTATGACTTCCCATCCCCTCGCGCAAACCGGATCAGCGAAAAATGGCCGAGCGGAGGCATGGGGCGGCTTTCGATCAGACGCATGCCGGGGTGCCGCGCCGCCCAGGCGACGAGGCGAGCGTAGCTGAATTCCGGCTGCCAGCCGAGCCGGCGGGCGAGCGGCGTCAGCGCACGCTCGACCGCGGCGCGCGGTCCGCCCTCGGCGCCGAGGTGGTTGATGAGAATGATCTCGCCACCGGGTTTGAGAACCCGCGCGAACTCGTCGAGTGTGGCCTCCGGGTCCGGCACCACGGTGATGACGTATTGGGCGATGACCACGTCGAATGCGCCGTCGTCAAAGCCGAGATGTTGCGCGTCCATCACCGCGAGCCCGTCGACGTTGGTGAGCCGGTGCTCCTTCACCCGCGCCTTGGCCTTGGCCAGCATTGGCGCGGAAAGGTCGATGCCGGTGATGCGACTGGTCCAGCGGTATTCGGGCAGCGACAGGCCGGTGCCGACGCCGACTTCGAGAATGCGGCCGCCGACGCGCTCCGCCGACGCGATCGCCGCCTTGCGTCCGCGCTCGAATATGGCGCCGAACACGAAATCGTAGATCGGCGCCCAGCGCGCATACGCCTTTTCGATCGCCGCCTTATCGAGCTCCGCCGCCATTGCAGCCGTCAGTAGAGCACGATCCCGAACAGCCGGCACGGGTTTTCGGAACAGATCATGCTTCGATGAGACGCTAGTGGTCCCAGTTCTAACATTCGCATCCGGGTTCGGCAGGCTCTCATGCGAATGTCAGAATCAAAGCTCCACTCGTAACGCTGGGCGATCAAACTTTTGCGACGCCTCAGCGGGCGGCTGCAGCGGCAGCCATAGCGGTGGTGTCCGCTGCGCCGGCATGGGCCTTCTCGGCGGAGATGGTGCTCGCGATGACGCCGCCGCCAAGCACGCGGGCCTGGCCCTCGACCGCGTCGTAGAACGCGCAAGCCTGGCCCCGCGACACGCCATCCTCACCGGCGATCAGCTCGACCTCGATGCCGGCCGGGCCGGAGCGTAGCCACGCCGGCTGCGGCGGCCGCGTCGAGCGCACCTTGACGTACACATCGGGATGGCTGCTCAGCGCCTGCTCGATCGTGCCATCGCCGAGCCAATTGACATCGCGCAGCCGGATGCGGCTCGTGCGCAACGCCTCGCGCGGGCCGACCACGACGCGGCGCATGGCGGCGTCGAGCCGCACAACATAAAGCGGGGCGCCGGCAGCGATGCGAAGCCCACGGCGCTGGCCGACGGTGAAGTGGATGATGCCGTCGTGGTGGCCGAGCACGCGGCCGTCGAGATCGACGATTTCGCCCGGCCCGGCAGCGCCCGGCCGCAGCCGCTCGATGACATCCGCATAATGGCCGGTGGGCACAAAACAGATGTCCTGACTGTCCTGCTTGTCGGCGACGGAAAGCCCAAAGCGGCGTGCCAGTTCGCGGGTCTCCGCCTTGGTGCGGTCGCCGAGCGGAAAGCGCAAATGTTCGAGCTGCGCGTGGGTGGTAGCGAACAAAAAGTAGCTCTGATCGCGCTCGGCCTCGCGGGCGCGATACAGCGCACGGCCGCCATCCGGCAGCGCGCGGGAGGCGACGTAGTGTCCGGTCGCCAAAAATTTGGCGCCGAGCTCGCGCGCGGTTTCCAGGAGATCGCGGAACTTGATGGACTGATTGCACTCAACGCACGGCACCGGCGTCTCGCCGGCCACATAGCTCGCGGCGAAGCGGTCGATCACCGCTTCCTTGAAGCGGCTTTCGTAGTCGAGCACGTAATGCGGAATGCCGATGCGCGCCGCCACCGCGCGCGCGTCGTGAATGTCGCGACCGGCGCAGCAAGCGCCCTTGCGGTGGGTCGCAGCGCCGTGATCGTAGAGCTGCAGGGTGATGCCGATCACGTCATAGCCGGCGTCGGCCAGGAGCGCCGCCGTCACCGACGAATCGACGCCGCCCGACATCGCGACAACAACGCGGGTGTCGGACGGCCGTCCCTCGATGTCGAGATCGTCACGCATCGCAGCCGTATGGCTCCTTTTTAGTCCCTTTTAATTCCTGCCAGTCAGGCTCGGCCTGCCGCATCGACGCTGAATCATCGGACAGCCGGACCGGTCATATCAGCCACTGATACTATAGGGACCGCTCCGCTGCTCCGCCATCGTCAGCTTACCCGACATCGTCGGGCTGGTGCCATCCGGCAGGAAGCGCCGCCCGAACCGCAGGGAGGGCGGCAAAATTTGCCGCGCCAAGCCAGCCGCGCCGCCGCCGCAGCGGCCGTAGCCGATCCCAACGTATTGAATCTGCGTGCTTTCCTTCAAGCCGCCGAGCTGGCCCGCCGGTTGCACGCGGGACCGTGAGTTCATGTTTGTTCCGGGAGCCCGCGGTGTCGAGTACGCCGAGTATTACGCCAGAGTACGGCGCCTCGCGCGCGCTGGCGTCGCAGCAATTGCAAGCCTCCGCCTTGAGCCAGCCGAGCGACTCGCCCTTTGCCGTCCTGCTCGATGCCGCTACGGCGCCGGCCGCGGCGGCGGCCCCGTCCACCGCTTCATCCCAATCCGGTCAACCGGCAACGGCGGCGACCGAAGCTCCCGACCCTTCAGGGCAATCCGCTCAGCAGGCGGCTCCACCAGTCAATGGGCCGGTGGCGAACGGCGCCGGCCAGGCGCCAGCAGCCGGCCAGCCAACGGCCACTCCGCCGCCGCACACGACGGCAAATGCAGGTTCCAGCTGGCCGGGGACGGCGAAAAGCAACGGGACCGGGAAATCGCGCAACGCGGCCGCCGCCGGTGTAGCGCCCGCGCCGGCGAGCGATGCGAATGCGAGCACCAAGAATGCGAGTGCCAACGCCAACGCGGCCGCGGCGGCCGCGGACGGACAAGCGACCGATGCCGATGCGCCTACAACTGGCGCCGCCCCGGCGACGAACGCTTCGCCCGGACAGACCGGCTCTGCCGCCGGGACGAATACCGATGCCGCTTCAGCGCTGGCGGTGGCAGCCGCGAATGCGCTGAACCTTGCTGCGAACGGCTCGCCAACAGCGCAAGGGGGAGCGAAGAGCGACGGCAAAGGCGACAAGACCGGCGCAACAGATTCCGGAAGTGCAACGCCGAATGCGGGCGGAACAGCCGCGCCCAATCCGCAGCCTGCAGCCGCGGCGTTTGTGCTCAACACGGCAGCCGATGCTGTTCCGGCCACCGCGACCAACGCGCAGGCAACAACGGCCGTGCAAGCCAAGCCACGCGACAAGGCGGCGCTGCCGACCACTGGCGATCAAAAAGCATCGGCGCAGGATGCGAAGGACGCGGCCGCCACACAGACGAATGCGGCCGATCAATCGGCTTCAGATGACTCGGCAAGCAGCGCCGACAGCAGCAGTTCGGCAGCGGCCGCCAACGCGGCCAATCCGTCGTCAGGAACCGGCGCGCAGCAGGCATCGCCAGCGCAGACCCAGGCCGCTACCAGCGCCGCGGTGCTGATACAGACCGCGGCCAATGGCGCCGCAGGCTCTGGCCGCACTGACATCCACGGCAATGCGGTCGGTTCGGCAACGGCAGCAGGGGCAGCGGGAGCGGCAAACGCGCAGGGCGCAAATGGTGCAGCCAACGCGCTACCCAGTTTCGGTTTCTTGGCGGCGAACGCGATGACGGCGGGCGGCGCGACGACGGCGGCGACGAATGCCGACGCCGCCGTTCCGCTCGCCGGTCTCGCGGTGGCGATCACCTCTCGCGCCCAGGCCGGCTCCAACCAATTCGACATCCGGCTCGATCCGCCGGAACTCGGCCGCATCGATGTCCGTCTCGATGTCGACAGCAACGGTCAGGTCACCTCGCACGTCACCGTCGACCGTCCTGATACGCTGCAGCTGCTGCAGAGCCAGCAGCCGCAGATCCAACACGCGCTCCAACAGGCCGGCCTGAAGACGGCCGATAACGGCCTGCAATTCACGCTGCGCGATCAGTCCTTTACCGGACAGAATGGCGGCAACGGCAATCAACAGCAGCGCACGGCGCAGCTCGTCATTCCCGACGCCGGTCTGGCGCCGGTCGATACGGCACAGATTTATTCGCGCTTGAGCCTCGGCAGCGGGCTCGACATCCGGGTGTAGGCAATCGGCTGAGAACTGATCATGACAACCTCCCCCACCTCCTCGACGAATTCGACGAACACGGCGACCACAGGCAGCTCGGCGTCGCAGCAGATCGCCGGCAATTTCGACGAGTTCCTGCAGATGTTGACGACGCAGCTGCAAAACCAGGATCCGCTCGATCCGATGGACACCAATTCGTTCACCCAAGAGCTCGTCGAATTTTCCTCGGTCGAGCAGCAGATTGACATGAACACCAATATGTCGACGCTGATCTCGCTGCAGCAGGCCACGACAGACGTGTCAGCGCTGCAGCTTGTCGGATCGACCGTCACGGTCAGCGGCACCAGTGCAACGCTTGCGTCCGGCAGCTCGGCAACGTGGAGCTTGAACTCGCCGTCGGCGGCGACGGCAAATATCACGATCAGCAATTCGTCCGGGCAGACCGTCTATACCGGAACCGCGTCGCTTACCGCCGGCAGCCAAAGCTATTCCTGGAACGGCCAGGGCACCAACGGGGTGACCGAGCCCGCCGGCAGCTACACGCTCTCGATCAGCGCGACCACCGCCAGCGGTCAGTCGGTGACCGTGTCAACCCAGGTCCAGGGAACGGTTTCCGCCGTTAATACCAGCGCCAATCCGCCGACACTGACGGTCAGTGGCCAAACCGTACCGATAAGCGAGATCCAATCGATCAACAGCAGTGGCAGCAGCACCAGTAGCCTCAGCAGCAGCCTGAGCAGTCTCAACAGCACGATCAGCAGTCTCAACAGCAGCCTCAGCAGCCTCAACCAGCTGCTCTAGCGATTTCCGCTCGCTGACCGCGCCAAGTTCCAACGGCGAAGATCTGCCGCCAAGGTCCCGCCAAGCCGGGCCTTCCGCAAAAACGATGCCGATCGCTCGCTTCATGCGGCGATTGTCATCAATCGACCATTACGCTTAGGCAAATTTTAAGCCGCACTCCGTAATCTCGCACTCTGTCGTGTAGTCGAGTTCGTGAGTGTGCTATGACCGAACCCCATCGCCCGAGGGTGAAGTATGTGATCGGGCCGGACGGT
>JASHVN010000206.1 GCA_030044555.1 Xanthobacteraceae bacterium
ATGAGTTCCGTTCCGGCGAGCAGCGTGAAATCGGGACGAACACGCCCAGCATCAGTCAAAAGTTCGATCATGAATTGCCAGTCGAGGCTCGCATCGACGAGGCCGGCGAAATTGGCAAGCTTTTCGATGAGCTTGAGTGCCAACGCCGCGTTGACTCTGCTGCCGGCCATGTCTTCGGGCGCGTTGAGCACGAAGAACGGGATATCGACGGCGGCGCCGATCTGAAAAAAGTGCTCCACGATCATCGCGGGCGGCGGCGTCCAGTAATACGGCGTCGTGGCGACGATCGCGGCTGCGCCGGCGCTTTGCGCGTGACGCGCCAGAGCCGCGGCGATGCCTGTGCCGGCGTCGCTCACATGGGCGATCACCGGCAGCCCGCCGGCGCGTTCGACGGCGAATGCGATCAGCGCACGCCGCTCGTCGTCGGTGAGACTGACGGACTCGCCCGCATGCATCGGCACCGCCAGCGCCTGCGCGCCGAGGCGCCGGTGAAAGTCGAGCATCTTGCCGTAGAGATCAAAGTCGATACGCCGATCCGCGGCAAAGGGCGTCAGCGGCGCGTGAACGAGGCCCGGCTCGAAAGGCATTGGGGTCAGTCCTGAACGAAGCGTGGTTTGCGAGATCTGGCGGCGTCATTCCCGCGAAAGCGGGAATCTATATTCACTGCCGCGGTTGATCTCGCGAGGTGGTGATTATGGGTCCCCGCTTTCGCGGGGACGACGGAGAGGCGGAGCATCGACGGAGGGCGCATCACCAGCCGTATGGCTCGCTGTCGATGATGCCAAGCTCTTCGAGCTGCGAGCGGATAAAGGCTTGGCGCTCAGGCGTCGCGGTCGGCAGCGGCGCGCGGGTGGGGCCGACCGGGCGGCCCATGATCACCATGCCGCCTTTGAGCGAGGAGGGATATTGATCTTTGAACAGATGCCACAGCCGCGTCATTTTGAACTGCAGGTCGCGCGCTTTGCCCCATTCGCCCGCGACGCAGCTGTCGAACAATTCGTTACACAGGTTCGGGCAGATCGAGCCGGCGGCCGAATAGGAGCCGATGCCGCCGAGCGGCACCGAGGGAAGCAAAAACTCCACCCCGGTCAGCATGGCGAAGTTCGGCCGCAGCGCCAAAGCCGCGCGCGAGATTTCCAGAAACTTTTCGCTGTTGAAGCTCGCTTCCTTGACGCCTGCGAAGTTCGGCAGCGTCTCGATCAGCCGCGCCATCAGGTCGCCGGTGATTTCGACGCCGTTGAGATAGCTCGGCGAATTGTAGGACAGCACCGGCAAATCGATGGAGCCGCACAGACGGACGAAATAGGCCTCGATCGCTTCCAGCGTCGGCGTCCAGAAATACGGCGTGATCGCCAGAATGCCGTCGGCGCCGATATCCCGCGCATGCCGTGCCAGCGCCATGGTGTCCTCGACGGCAAGTGCGCTGACGTGAATGGTCACCGGCACGCGGCCGGCCACGACCCTTACCGCGGCTTCGGCAAACAGCTTGCGCTCCGGAATGGTGAGGTTGAGCGACTCGCCCTTGTGGTGCGGCCAGGAGATCGCCGGCGCGCCGGAGCGGACATGGAAGTCGAGCACCTTTTCGAAGGTCGGCAGGTCGAGCGAAAAATCATCCTTGAGCGGCGTCACCGGGCTCTGCATGACGCCGCGGAATTTGTTCGGCATGGTGGCGCCGGCGCTCATTGTCGATCCTTGGCTATCGTTGGAGCATGATCTTTTCCGAAAACCGGTATCCACCCACGGATCAAGTCCGAGGGCAAGCTTTTCGGGATCATGCTCTAAAATCGCGGTGGTTCGCCGAAATACGCCTGGCGAATGACCTCGGCAAGGTCGGTTTTCGACACCGCGCGGGGATGCGTGATCGTCACCGCGCTCACCACCTCGACGGCTTTGCCGATATCCTCCTCGCGCATGCCGAGACCTTTCAGGCCGGTCGGCAGGCCAAGCCGCACGTTGAGATCGTAGAGGCCGCGGGCGGCATCGGGGACGCCGAGCGCGCGTTTGATGCGCTCCATGGCCTCGGGCGCGGCAGCGGCGTTGAAGCCGATCGCATAGGGCGTCGCGATAGCGTGGGTGTAAGCGTGGTCGAGATCGAACCATTGCCGCACCCGCTGGGCGATCGCGTGTTCGAGCCCGACTTCGGCGCGGAAGTTGGCGGCGAGCCAGGCGCCATATTGGACGTCGGTGCGCGCGCCGAGATCGCGCGGATTGTCGACCAGGCGCGGCAGACTGGCGCCGAGCCGGCGGATGGCTTCCTCCGCCATGGTCTGCACCACCGGATTGGTGTCGGGCCCGTAGAGGCTTTCGACCGCGTGCGCCATGGCGTTCATGCCGCTCGCCGCCGACATGCGCACGGGAAGATCGAGCGTCAGCGCGGGATCGTAGATGGCCGTCGCCGGCAATGCCGCCACGTCGTCGCCGCTCTGTTGATTGCCGGCAATGCCGATGCGCCAGCGCGCCGCCATTTCCGAGCCCGAATAGGTGGTGACGATGGCGATGTAGGGGAGCTTGGTCGCTGCTGCCGCGGCCTTGGCAAGCCCGATCGGCGAGCCGCCACCGAACACGATGAAGCCGTCAACATTGAAGCGCTTGATGTCGTCCATGACGCGGTCAAACGCCGCGCGCGGCATGTTCGGCTCCGAGGCATCGCAGATCCCGGCGCAGCGGTCGGCAACCGAGGCGGTGACGCGCCGCGCCAGATCGGCGCGCGATGTCGAGCACAGCACGATCAGCCGCGACATCTTATGGACGTCGGCTTCGGCGCGCAGCGCGGAGATGGCGCCTGCGCCGAACACGATGCGGATGGGGTCAGAACGGTAGGTGAAACCGGCAATCATGGCGTCAATCATGACTTCAATCGCAGCTTGGCGGTTTCGATCACGTTCAGCGCTTTTCGTCCAGTCCGATATCCGCCACCTCTTTGGCCTTCGCCGTACACGCAGCCAAGAGGAAGCCGAGATCGGTGCCGGTCGAGACATAGCGCCCGCCCATGCGCACATACTGTGCGGCCAGATCCGGGCGCGTGGCGAAGCCGCCGACGGCGGCGTGCTTGCCGTGCTTGCGGCAGGCGGTGATGGTCTTCTCATACGCCTCGCGCACGCGCGGATGATCGTACTGCCCGGGCAGGCCCCAATCGGCCAGCAGGTCGTTGGTGCCGATCAGCACCATGTCGACGCCCTCGACGGCGACGATCGCGTCGGCGTTCTTGATCGCCTCGTCGCTCTCGAACTGCACGGTCACCATGGTGGCGGCGTCGATCGCCGCATAGGCCTGCACGGCGGGAAACGCACGGTACTGCAGGTGGGGCAGGGGGCCGGCATTGGAGCGCTCGCCGAGCGGCGGATATTTCGCCGCCCGCACATAGGCGCGCGCTTCCTCGGCGGTTTGCACATGCGGCGCGATGATGCCGAGCGCGCCGGCATCGAGAATGCGCTGCACGTCGGCGATTCCGGGCACGCGCACGAACGGCGTGACGCCGGCTTCCAGCGCCGCCATGCAGATCTGGCTCGTCGTCTCCAGCGAAAAGCTCGAATGCTCCATGTCGACGTAGAGGCTGTCGAAGCCGGCCGTCTTGGCGATGCGCGCGATCTCAATGCCGCGCACGAGCCGCACCGTCATCGAGGCGACCACCTCGCCGCGGGCAAGCTTCTCTTTGACGTGGTTACGCAGAACGCCGCTGATCTCGTCGGTCATTTGCTTGTCCGTTATCGAGGCTGACACAGCCTGTTTGCAGGGCTATCTTATGGGAAAAGGGAGGCGAGGCCCGTGAATTATTCGACCGAGTTCGAGTCAATCCGCAGCG
>JASHVN010000207.1 GCA_030044555.1 Xanthobacteraceae bacterium
CGTTAAGACGATGCAACCAATTGACGCGGGCCCGTAAATCGTCTCCGCTTGTGCATGATCCGGAAAAGTGCGGAGCGGTTTTCCGAAAAGATCATGCGCAAACAAATCGCTAAAGCGCGATGATGATTCAGCCTCAAATCATCGCGCTTTGGGCCATCGCGCGAGGACCATTTGCGTAATCTCATCACCGACGTCGCCGGCGTAAGGGTGGGCCATGCCGAGGACCTGCGGCTCGGCTCCGGCTCAACCGCCATCGTCTTTGACGAGCCCGCGGTCGGCTCGGTCGATCTGCGCGGCGGCGCGCCGGGCACGCGCGAATCCGCCCTGCTTGATCCGGCGCAGACCGTCGAGGGTGTCGACGCCATCACGCTGTCGGGCGGCTCGGCGTTCGGCCTCGACGCCGCGTCGGGAGTGCAGGCCTGGTTGAGGGAACAAGGCCGCGGCTTCGCGGTCGGCCCGTCGCGCGTGCCGATCGTACCGGCGGCCATCGTGTTTGATCTGAACAACGGCGGCGACAAGAACTGGGGGCGTTTCCCACCCTACCGGGAGCTCGGCTACGCGGCGGCGGCTGGCGCCGCCGCTGACTTCAGGCTCGGCAGTGTCGGTGCCGGCACCGGTCCCACAACGGTCAATTGCAAGGGCGGCCTCGGTTCCGCGTCGGCCCAGAGTGCAGACGGTCACATCGTCGGAGCGCTCGCCGTAGTCAACGCCGTCGGCAGCGTCATTGTCGGTCCTGGCCCATGGTTCTGGGCGGCGCCGTTTGAACAGCATGGCGAATTCGGCGGTCTCGGCCTGCCCAATCCGTTTCCTTCCGGTGCGCTGGAGCCCCGCACCAAGATCACGCCGCGCGTCAGTACCACGCTGGTGGCGGTGGCGACCGATGCCGTCCTCAGTAAAGCGCAAGCCAAGCGATTGGCGATCATGGCGCAATCCGGGCTGTCGCGCGCCATCTATCCGGTCCACACGCCACTCGACGGCGACGTGGTCTTCGCCGTTTCCACGGGACGAAAACCGCTGCCCGATCCAATGCTGGCGCTGACCCAGCTGGGCGCGCTCGCGGCCAACGTGGTGGCGCGGGCGATCGCACGTGGCGTTTTCGAAGCCTCCACGCTCCCCTTCCCCGGCGCCCTCAGGAGCTGGAAGGATCAGTTCGGCGGCTGAAGCGGCACAATGCTGCATCGCCGGCCCCGCGACGTGCCGCCGAAACCACAATTTGCCTCTTTCTTATGAGACGCTTTACCGGTCGGCTTCGTTTTCATTGACTCGCTCACCGATTGCGCTTTCATTTTGCCCCGAGCGAGTTCGGGTGTCGGAGGCTGTCGTGAAAGTCCTCGTCATCGTTATTGCCGCCTTAGCGACCTTGGGTCTGGCGGCATTTGGGGTCGTCACCGAGCAAAAAGCGAGCGAAACAGGCGGCGCGCTGTTGGTTGCCCATCGCACCAACGCTGCCCAGGATGCGGATAGTGCAGCCGCGCCCGCAGCGGCGGCGCTTGGCCAAGTTGCAGCCGGCCAGGTTGTGGCCGGCCAAGCCGCGGCCGCCCCCGCCGCCGCGCCGATGCAGACACTGATCGCGGCGCCATCCATCGCCCCGCCGCCCGCACCGATCCACCTTGCGCAAGCGCAGGCCGCTCCCGGCCGGAGCCTGCCTTTGGCCTCCGCCGCCAGTGGGCCGCAGACCGGCTCCGGCAAGCCGGCCGGCAACATGCCGGCCTGCGACAAGCCCGGCGCCATGGGCCTTTCGCGCATCGTGCAGATCGATACGACAGGCGGCCCGGCCTTCGGTTTCGAACATTTCAAGCAGTACGACTTCCTGCGCGATCACGAAGTCGTGCTGACTTTCGATGATGGCCCGTGGCCGGAGAACACGGCCGCCGTCATCAAGGCGTTGACCGACCAGTGTCTCAAGGCGACGTTCTTCGAGATCGGCGAGCACGCCACCTGGCATCCCGAACTCTCAAAGATGGTGGCAGCCGCCGGCATGACCATCGGCAGCCACACCTGGTCGCATAAGGATTTGGCCAGAAATCCCTATGCGAGCGATATCGAGCAGGCGAAGCAGGAAATCGAGCTGGGCGTCAGCGCCGTGCACCACGCGGTCGGCGGACCGATCGCGCCGTTCTTCCGCTTCCCCGATCTGCAGCAGCCGCCGGTTCTGTTGTCCTATCTCGCCTCGCGCAACATCGCGACGTTCTCGACCGATATCGATTCCTTCGACTTCAAGATGCACCGCCCCGAGCAGGTCGTGGAATCTGTCATGAGCAAGCTGAAGAAGCGCGGCAAGGGCATCGTGCTGATGCACGATTTCAAGCCCGCGACCGGAGCGGCGATGCCGGAATTGCTGCGCCAGCTCAAGGCCGCCGGTTTCAAGGTCGTGCACATGGTGCCCAACGCACCGGTGACGACGCTGGCGAAATACGATGACATGCTCAGGCAGCAGGACAAGATGGACGTCACCAATACGCGCCCGGAGAGCAGCGTGGTGAAGACCATCAGCGGCGACTGAGCGCGAGCGTCGTCAGAGCGGGAAACGTCAGTGCGTGAAGCGCTCGGCGCCGTAAGGCTTCGGATCGCAGAACGGCGTCGCGCCGGTTATCAACTCCGCAATCAGCCGGCCGGTGGCCGGGCCCAGCGTCAAACCCCAATGGCCGTGGCCGTAGGCGAGCCAAAGCCCGCGCTGGCGCGGCGCGCGGCCAATGACCGGGCGTGAATCTGCAAAGCACGGACGCGCCCCCAGCCACGGCTGCGGCTCCGCGGGCTCACCGAGCGCAAACAGGTCCCGGGCGGCGGGCAACAATCGATCGAATTGCACCGGCGTCGGCGGCGCGTCGCGCGCGGCAAACTCGGCGCCGGTGGTCAGCCGGATGCCCTGCTCCATGGGCGTGAGGCAATAGCCATTGTCGGCATCGAGGATCGGCCGGCTCAATGTTGCGTTGCCTTTGGGGTGGAAATGCCGGTGGTAACCGCGCTTGACTGCGAGCGGCAGCCTGATGTCGAGGGGTTCGAGCACATCCGGCGCCCATGGGCCGAGCGCGACCACGACATCGTCGGCATCCACCGGCCCGGCTGAACTGTCGACGCGCCAATGCGGTTCGGCGCGGTGCAGAGACCGCGCGTCGCCGCTCACCGTAATCCCGCCGAGCGCGGCGAAGCGCGCCGCGTAAGCGCGCGTGACCGCCAGCGGGTTGCTTACGCTCACCGAGCCGGTCCAATGCACGGCGTGGCGGAACACCGGCTCGAGCGAGGGTTCGAGCGCGCGCGCCGCTTCGGTGTCGAGCGGCACATTGGTGATGCCGAGCGTTGACGCCAATTCCAATTCCCGCGTCTGTGCGGCGAACGAGCGATCGCCGCGATAAAGCTTGAGCCAGCCGCTGCGGCGAAAATAGCGATCCGCATCCGCTTCGGCGGCCAGGGCCTCATGCTCGGCGGTGGCGCGGGCAAAGAGCGGCCGCATCAACTGCACGGTCTCGAGCAATCGCTCGGGGCGCGAGGCGGCGCGGAAGGCCATGAGCCATGGCGCGACCTTGGGAAGAAAA
>JASHVN010000208.1 GCA_030044555.1 Xanthobacteraceae bacterium
TAGGCGCCGGCGTGGCATTGTGAGGCGATGAGGCCAGCCTGCTTGGCGTGGCCGGCATATTGCTGCCTGATCGCCACGGTCAGCCACAGCCGGCTGCCGCCGGCCGCATGCGCCCACACGCCCTTCACTTCGGGCACGCCCGCTGCCTCGAGCTGATTCCACACCGCGCCGGAGCGGTAAGTGCCGCGATAGAACGAATCGTCGTCCGGCGGGATGCCGGGAATGGCGCCGAGCAGGATTGGATCGTCGCGGTGCATGAAGGTTTCGATGCGGATCACCGGCTCCTTTTTCAGGCCGCCGGCGTAATAGCCGGTCCATTCGCCGAGCGGACCTTCATCGTGCAGCTCGTTGGGATGAATGAAGCCCTCGAAGGCGATCTCCGCGTGTGCCGGTATAGGCAGGCCGGTGCGCGGCCCGGTGATGACCTCGACCGGCTCGCCGATGAGGCCGCCCGCGGCATCGTATTCGTTCTTGCCGTAGGGGATTTCCAGGCCGGCGATCATGAACAGAGCCGGATGCATGCCGGCGACGACCGCAATCGGACACGGCTCGCCGCGCTCGTGATAGCGCCGCTTGATGATGTCGCCGTGCTTGCCCTTGGAGAACATCACGGTGGCGAGGTTGCCCTCGTGCGCCTGCACGCGGTAGGCGCCGTAATTGATCCAGCCGGTGTCCGGATCGCGCATGATCACCATGTCGCCGGTGCCGATGTAATAGCCGCCGTCATGCTCGTGCCAGCGCGGCACCGGGATCTTAAAAATGTCGATGTCGCTGCCGGTGTAGGTATTCTCCGTCAGCGGTCCGTCTTTCACCGTGACCGGCGCGATCGCCTTGGCTTCCTTCATGTACCGGCGCCAGTAATGCACGAGGTCGATCGGGCTGGCGTCGGGCGAAAGCCCGAGCGTGATGTTGATGCGCCGCACCGAGGTGAGGAGGTTGGCGAGGATGCGATAGCCGCGAGGAAAGCCGGGGATATCGTCGAACAGCACCGCCTGATTGCCGATGCGGCGTTGATAGATGTCGACGATGCCGCCGATTTCCTTCTCGCGCTCGGCGCCGGTGATGTCCTGTACTTCGCCGGCGGCGCGCAATTTTTCGATCCAGGCGCGCAGGTCCTGGCGCGGGTTGGTTGCCGACTGTTTTTTCGTTGTGCGAGTTTTGACCGCCGTGTCCATTTCCATCGTCACCGGGTCCATCGTCACCGGCTGACCCGGTGATCCATGCTGAAGTTGGCCGCCGCGAGCCCGACGGCAAGGCGCGCACCTTATCGCAGCATGGGTTGCCGGCAAAGACTAGCGAAGCGATGTCCATGCGAAGGGCTGGACTCGGCAATGACGGATCACATATCCAGCACCAGCCGCTCGGTGGCGCAGCCGCAGCAGCAGATCATGACCTTCTCGTTGCTCGCCTGCTCCTCTTCGGACAGGACCGAATCGTGGTGGATCGGCGTGCCGGAAATGATCTTGGTCTCGCAGGCGCCGCAGATGCCGAGCTCGCACGAATAATCGACGTCGACGCCGGCGTCGAACAGCACTTCGAGGACCTTCTTGCCCTCGGGGATGAAATATTCCTCGCCGGAGCGCGCCAGTTCGACCCAGAAGCCGCCGAGCTTGGTTTCCTGATCGGCGCCGGCTTCCTCTTTCGGCGTGAAATACTCGACATGGATGTTGCTGCGCGGGCGTCCAGCCGTGGCGGCCTCGAAGGCCTTGAGCATCGGATTGGGGCCGCAGCAATAAATGTGCGCGGTCGCCGGCGTTGCGGCGATGGCGGCGCCGATGTTCAAAACCCCGCCGGCTTCGTCGTCGAAATGCAGATGCACGGCCTCGGGCGCCAATTGCTGCAGCGTCTCCAGAAACGCCATGTCGGCGCGCGACCGGCAGGCGTAGTGCAGCTTCCACGCCAGCTTGCGCGCGTTCAGCTCCTGCACCATGCACCAGATCGGCGTGATGCCGATGCCGCCGGCAAACAGCGTGACCTGCTCGGCGTTCTCGATCAGCGGAAAATTATTGCGCGGCGCGCTGATTTTGATCTCGCCGCCGACCTTCATCTCATCGATAATATAACGCGAACCGCCGCGGCTGTTTTCATCGCGTTTGACCCCGACCACGTAGCTCTCAGGATCGCCGCTCGCGGGACGCACCAGCGAGAATTGCCGAATGAGCCCATTGGGCAGATGCAGATCGATATGGGCGCCAGGCTTGTAGGGCGGCAATGGAGCGCCGTCGGTGCGGCGAAAGGTATAAAGTTTGGTGTCCCGCGCAACCGTTTCGATGTCGGTCAAGCGGGCCGCGATCAAATGCGCGGCCGCGGCGTGGGACAGATGCGCCTCGTCGGTCGGCGGTGTCGGCGGTGTGGTTGCGATATCCATGCGCGGCTTAGATAGGCGGCGGAGGTGCGGTTTCGCAACCTATTCTTTGGCTTGCGCCATTCCGGGGGCGCCGCAACGCGGCGAGCCCGGAATCCATAACCACGAATTGCTCGGATTTTGGAACGGCATGCCAATAAAACCCAACTGGGAGTATGAATTCCAGGCTCGCGGGTTTCGCCCCCGCGCCGGAATGACGGCTATGTCTCCCCCCGCACCGAGGTTTCCGGCATGACGCCGCCGCGCTGGCGGGCGAGCGTCTCCTCGCCGGACAGTTCCCAGTCGCCGGCCGTGGCACGGCGGGCGAAGGTTTCCCACCGCTCGATCCAGTCGCCGAGCTGGTACCATGCCAGGGCGAGGTGACGGTGAGCGGATGCAGGCCAAGCCGTTCCCACAGTTCCCGCGCATGCTCCATATGCTCGCGCGTCGGCAGCGCGAGCGGCGGCATCGGCCGCTTGCGCGTGGCGTCGATCAGCAGCGTGGAGTCGGACTGGTTCGGCCCGTATTGGGCGCCCTGCACGCCGCCGCGATAGGGCACGACTTGCACGTCGTCCTTCGGATTGGACCGGTAGGCGAGCGACCATAACACGGCGTCGACGCTGGTCGGGTCGATGTCATCGCTGACCGCGACGACGATCTTGCCGCAATTCGACATCAGCGTTGAGGCGCCTTCCAGCGCGCGCCAGACTTCCGTGCGCGGCGTGCCGTAGGCGACCTGCAGGAAGATCACCGGCCGCAAATTGGTGAGCCGCTCGTGCATGGCGACGCGGCGGACGCCCTTGATCGCCAGGGTGTCGCGCAGGTGCGACAGGAACAGCGGCTCGTAAGCGACTTTCTTGATCACGCTCGATTCGCTCGGCGTCACCTGGCTGATGATGGAGCAGAACACCGCCTTGCGCTTGCGCGTGATCGCCGTCACCCGCATCGGCATGTTGTAGGCTTCAAGCGCCACGTAGCCGTTGCTCTCGCCGAACGGCGCCTCGGGCTCCAGCACTTGCGGATCGATCAAGCCCTCGATGACGATCTCGGCATCGGCCGGTACGACGAGATCGACGGTCTTGCATTTGACGGTGCGGATCGGTTCGCCGGCAAGCGCGCCGGCGGCGCCCAGTTCATCGAAATCGACGGCAAGCTTCTGCGGTCCGGTGAACACCACCACCGGCGCGGCGCCGATCACGATGGCGATCGGCATCAGCTCCTTGCGCTCGCGGTATTTGAGCCAGTGCAGAAAACCGCCGGCGCCGGTTGCCTCGCGTGCCACCATGCGCACCACCAGCCGGTCAGCGGCTTTGAGCGCGGCGCGGTAGGTCCCCATGTTCTGCACGCCGCTGTCAGGATCGCGGGTGACGCACAGCGTCGCCGTCAGGTACGGCGCCGAATCGAAGCCGGGCGTCGACACCGGCACCGGCAGCGCCGCGAGGCCGCCCGGCGCCTTGAGATCATCTCCGGTAATGACGACCTCCTGGCAGGGCGCCGTGCTGACGACGACCGGCGCGATCGGATGCGCGATGGCGGTCATCCAGGCTTCGCCGATCTCTTCGACCTTGCGGCTCATGCCGACCGCGTAAATCTCCGGCGACGCCGAAAGCGCGCCGACCACGACAGGAATGTCGTATTTGCGGCCCTTCGCATCGGTGACGTTGGTGAACACGAAAGCGCGGCGCTTCTCCTCCGGCACGCCGCCGACGAACTGCCAGCGCACCAGCGGATGCAGCTCGGTGTCCTTGTTGATCGGCGTCTCGATGCGCTGCACCAGGCCGGCGGCTTCGAGGTCGGCCAGATGCTCTTGGAAGTCGAGGCGCGGCCGTGCGTGTGTTGAATTCTTATCGCGAAGATCGGAGGGTTGGTCGAGCATGACAGGTGGCGTCCTCTGCACTGAGAACGCCGACGCTATCACACCCCTCGTGTGGCGGACAAAGCGGGCGCGGTTGCGGCTGTCAGCAGAGCGTGATGGAGTAACGCTTAAGTAAATTGCGGCGCGGTGGCTATTTGCGGATCGCATCACGCCGTCGATCGCAATGGTTGCCAGTGTTCCGAGGTAAACGGGATGTCACGGGCAAAGCCGCTTCGCGGCGCGCAACGCGCGCCCTTGACATCCCGTTTGCCTCGGAAAACACGTTAGCCATTGCGATCGACGGCTTACTCCGTTCGACAGGTTTACAGCGGCATATTTGGAGCGGCGTGAATAAGGCGCCGCGTATTCCTAATAAACGTCGGCCTGGTAGCGGTCGCCGGCTTTCAGCGCGGCGAGAAACGTCGCGGCATCGGCCGGCGTGCGGCCGCCATGCTCGGCGATGACGTCAAGCAGCGCCGCCTCGACATCCTTGGCCATGCGCAAGGCGTCGCCGCACACATAAACATGCGCGCCGTCATTGAGCCACGACCACAGCTCGCGGCCGGCCTCACGCATGCGCTGCTGCACGTAAATCTTCTCCTTGCCATCGCGCGACCAGGCGAGCGACAGTTTGGTCAGGAACCCAGCCGCGTGCATGGCGGTGAGTTCGTCCTCATAAAAGAAATCGTGTTGGCTGCGCTGATGACCGAAGAACAGCCAGTTGCGCCCGGGCGCGCCGATGGCCTGCCGCTCGTGCAGGAAAGCGCGGAACGGCGCGATGCCGGTGCCGGGCCCGATCATGATGATCGGTATCGACGGATCGGCGGGCAGGGCGAAATGCTGCGCCCGCTGGACATAGACTTTCACCTTGCTGCCGGGCGCGGCGCGCCCGCCGAGAAAGGTCGAGCAGACGCCGTGGCGCACGCGCGTGCCGATCTCGTAGCGGACGGCATCGACGGTCAGCGACACGCGGGCAGGACTGGTCTTCAGCGACGACGAAATCGAATACAGCCGCGGCTGCAGCGGATCGAGCGACTCGATGAAGGCCTCGGGATCAGGCCGGATGCGCGGAAATTTGTGCAAGGCCGCGAGCACGTCGAGGCTGGCCGCGTCGCCGTCAGGGTCGCCACCGGAGGCAAGCTTTTTCGCCTTTTGTTTGCGCTCGCCGCCGGTCATGTGCGAGATCAGCTCGAACAACATGTCGGGTGCGGGAGACAGCGATACGCCGTCCGTCAGCTCCTCCCGTAATGTACGGTCGCCGATGGGAAAGTCCGGTGGCGCGTCGATGGCGGCGAGTACCGCGTCCACCAAATCGGGATCGTTGGCCGGAAAAATTCCAAACGAGTCGCCGACCACGTAGTCGAGATCGGTGCCGGCAAGGTCGATATCGATGTGCCAGGTTTCCTTTTGCGAGCCGGATTTGTTGAGCCGACGGCGCGCAAGGAACGTGGCCTGGACCGGCTTGTCGCGTGAGCGGCCGGGTCCGGCGGCCGGCGCCGGCGCGGCCCGTACTGGTGAGGCCGGTGCTTTCTCTGCCGGCGCTGGTGCAGGCGCTGTCTGTGCTGGCGCTGTCTGTGCTGGCGCGCTCTCCAGCTCCTGATAAAGCTCCCTGAGCATCCGGGAGGTTTCTTTGCCACCCGGCACGCAAAGGTTCAGCCGCTTCTCGGATTTACCAAACAGCGCATTGGCGTAATCGTTGCAGTTGTAGCCGCACTGGCCGCAATCCTGCTGCGCCATTGCGGCCATGAAGCGCCGCGGCAGCGGCCGGCTTTCGGCGAGCTTCATGCGGTCCGGCATCGGCATCGCCGGATCGTGCCATGGCGCGCCATCGTCTTCTGCGGCGGCGTTGTCGGCCTTGATTTCCGCCGTTGCGACTCCGCCGGCGACGAGGCCCGGCAGCAATCTGGCCGCTTCGGCGGCCGAAAGCGGCGTGACAGAATCCTCAAGCCCGAACAGTCCGGCAAAAAGCCCGTTGAGCCAGGTGCGCTGCTCCGGCGTGAACGGCGCCGACTCAGGAATGAACGAGGGGATCGGCGGCCGCGGCGTCATGCTCATTCGGCGGCCTCCAATTCGGTCATGGCCTTCAACGCATCGAGATCGTGCCGCCGCGTGAATGCGAGGAAACTCTCTTCGCGCGAGGCGCGGTGCGTCAGATAAGCTTTGAGGATGCGCTCGATGGTGCGCGGCGTGTCTTCGGCGGTGACGTCGCGATAAAGCTCGCGGCCGAGTGCGGCATGTGGCCCAAAGCCGCCGCCGACGAGGATGTGATAGCCTTCGACCGGATCATCATCCTCGTTT
>JASHVN010000209.1 GCA_030044555.1 Xanthobacteraceae bacterium
TTCACCGCTGAGACGGTCGTGCAGTGGCTGCAAGCCGCGGGCCTTGAACCGGCAGGACAGCAAACCCTGCCACCGGGTCCGGACGGAAAGATCGCCGTCTCGCTCTGGCTCGCGCGCGATCCGCGCACCCTGCTCGCCGCTCCGGCGGCGCTCGAGGTGGCCTGATGAGCGCGTCCCGCGCCAGCCGCTTCGTGGCCGCGGGCGCGCCGCCACGCATTCGCGTCTCCTTTGAATTTTTTCCGCCCAAGACCGCGGAGATGGAGCAGACACTGTGGGAAGCGATCGGACGGCTGGCGCCGCTCGCACCCAATTTCGTCTCCGTCACCTACGGCGCCGGCGGCTCGACGCGCGAGCGCACCCACGCCACCGTCAAGCGCATTCTGGCCGAAACCCTGCTGACGCCGGCTGCGCATCTGACCTGCGTCGCCGCGACGCGCGCGGAAATCGATGCGGTGATCGGCGCCTATGGGCAGGCGGGCGTCCGCCACATCGTGGCACTGCGCGGCGATCCACCTGGCGGCGCCGGGGAGCGTTACGCACCGCATCCGGGTGGTTACCATAACGCCGCCGATCTTGTCGCCGGCATCAAACGCATGGCCGACATGGAAGTGTCGGTTTCCGCCTATCCGGAAAAGCATCCTGACAGCCCTTCGGTTGCCGCCGACATCGATATGCTCAAGGCCAAGGTCGATGCCGGCGCAACACGTGCCATCACCCAGTTCTTTTTCGAGAACGACCTTTATTTCCGCTATCTCGACCGCGTGCGCGCCCGCAGCATCGATGTCCCGGTCGTGCCGGGCATTCTGCCGGTGCAGAACTTCAAGACGACGAAAAATTTCGCCGCGCGCTGCGGCGCCTCGATGCCTGCCTGGCTCGCCGAGCGCTTCGACGGGCTCGATGACGATCCGGCCACGCGCAAGCTGATTGCTGTCGCTGTCGCCGCCGAGCAGGTGCTCGACCTCCTCGATCATGGCGTCACCGACTTTCACTTCTACACCATGAACCGCGCCGACCTCGTTTACGCGATCTGCCATTTGCTTGGGCTGCGCCCGGCACAAGACCAAAATCAAAGCGCCCGCGTCGGCGTCGAGAAGGAGCGCGCTTAAGCCATGAGGGAGTCCGTATCCGCGACCGAGACCAAGCTGCGGCGCTTCGCGGCTGAGCGCATTCTCGTGCTCGACGGCGCCATGGGCACGATGATCCAGGCGCTCGGGCTCGACGAAGAGGGATTTCGCGGCGCGCGTTTCGATGCCTGGAATCGCGAAGTGCGCGGCAATAACGATCTGCTCAACTTGAGCCGGCCCGATTCCGTGCGCGCGATCCACCTCGCCTACTTTCGCGCCGGCGCCGACATCGTCTCCACCAACACGTTCTCCTCGACCCGGATCGCGCAGGCCGATTACGGCATGGCGGAGATCGCCTACGAGCTGAACGCCGAAGGCGCCCGGCTTGCGCGCGAGGCCGCCCGTCTCGCGCAGGACGAGGACGGCCGCGAGCGCTTCGTCGCCGGCGCCATCGGCCCGACCAATCGCACCGCCTCGATCTCGCCCGACGTCTCCAATCCCGGCTTCCGCGCCATCACGTTCGACGAGCTGCGCCTTGCCTACAGCGAACAAATTCGTGGACTGATTGTCGGCGGCGTCGATCTCCTGCTCATCGAGACCATCTTCGACACGCTCAACGCCAAGGCGGCGATCTACGCCATCGCCGACGTGGCGGCAGAGCGCGACGTTCGCCTGCCGGTGATGATCTCGGGCACGATCACCGACCGCTCCGGCCGTCTTCTCTCCGGCCAGACGCCGGAAGCCTTCTGGAATTCGATCGCGCACGCCGCGCCGGTTTCGGTCGGGCTCAATTGCGCGCTCGGCGCGCGGCAGATGCGCGCCCACATCGCCGAGCTTTCCCGTGTCGCCGATACGCTGATCTGCGCTTATCCGAATGCCGGCCTGCCCAACGAATTCGGTCATTACGACGAAGGGCCGGACGCCATGGCGGCGCAGATGGGCGAATTCGCCGCTGCCGGCCTGATCAATATCGCTGGCGGCTGCTGCGGCACCACGCCGGATCATATTCGCGCCATCGCCAAGGCGGTTGCCGGCAAAGCGCCGCGGGCGCTTCCCCACATTGCGCCAATGCTGCGGCTCTCAGGTCTGGAAGCCTTTACGTTGACGCCGCAGATCCCGTTTGTGAACGTCGGCGAGCGCACCAACGTGACCGGTTCGGCGCGCTTCCGCAAGCTCGTCACCGCCGGCGATTATTCGGCCGCGCTCGCAGTTGCGCGCGATCAGGTGGAGAACGGCGCGCAGATCCTCGACGTGAACATGGATGAAGGCCTGCTCGATTCCGAGAAGGCCATGACCACCTTTCTCAACCTCCTGGCCGCCGAGCCCGATATCGCCCGCGTGCCGCTGATGATCGACTCGTCGAAATTCTCCGTTATCGAAGCCGGGCTCAAATGCGTGCAAGGCAAGGCGGCGGTGAATTCGATCTCGCTGAAAGAGGGCGAGGACGCATTCATCCACCACGCCCGGCTCGTGCGCCGTTACGGCGCCGCCGTCGTCGTCATGGCGTTCGACGAAGCCGGACAGGCCGACACACTGGAGCGCAAGACCGCGATTGCGGCACGCGCCTACGACATTCTGGTCAACCGCGTCGGCTTTCCGCCGCAGGACATCATCATCGATCCCAATATCTTCGCGGTGGCGACCGGCATGGAGGAGCATAACGGCTACGGTGTTGCCTTCATCGAAGCCGCACGCTGGATCAAACAAAACCTGCCGCACGCGCACATATC
>JASHVN010000210.1 GCA_030044555.1 Xanthobacteraceae bacterium
GTTGCGCGCGTCTTAGGGGGCAGGCCGACCCATTCCTGAGCAAAAGGGTCGGAAACGGCCCGTTTTAGGGGCTTCGGCAGGGTCCGCGCGCCCTGCCTGCCGTATTGAGCGAGATAAGCAGGTGAGCAAGACCACCGACGCCAAGGTCGTCATTATCGGTTCGGGCCCGGCGGGCTACACCGCCGCGATCTATGCGGCCCGCGCCATGCTCGATCCGATCCTCATTCAAGGGATCGCCCCGGGCGGCCAGCTCACAGTCACCACGGACGTGGAGAACTATCCGGGATTCGCTGACGTGATCCAGGGCCCTTGGCTTATGGAGCAGATGCAGAAGCAGGCAGCCCATGTGGGCGCCAGGCTCGTCGCCGACCACGTCAACAAACTCGATCTGTCGCGGCGCCCGTTCCGCCTCGAATGCGATTCCGGCGACGTTTATTTCGCCGAGGCGCTGGTGCTCGCAACCGGCGCGCAGGCGCGCTGGCTCGATCTGCCGTGCGAGCAAAAATTCCGCGGCTATGGCGTGTCCGCCTGCGCCACCTGTGACGGTTTCTTTTATCGCAACAAAGAAGTGCTGGTGATCGGCGGCGGCAACACCGCGGTCGAGGAAGCGTTGTTTCTCACCAATTTCGCCGCGAAGGTGACGCTCGTGCACCGGCGCGACAGCCTGCGCGCCGAGAAGATCTTGCAGGAGCGGCTCTTCAAGCATCCGAAGATCGAAGTCGTCTGGAATTGCGTTCTCGACGATATCCGTGGGCATGAGAACCCGCTCAAAGTCACGCACGCGCGCCTGAAAAATGTGAAAACCGGCGCGGTCACCGAGCGGCCGGTCGATGGCATTTTCATCGCCATCGGACACTCGCCGTCGACCGAGCTGGTGGTCGGCCAGGTCGAGATGAAGCCGTCGGGCTATATCAAGACCGCCCCGCATTCGACCGCAACGTCGGTGCCCGGCCTGTTCGCCGCCGGCGACGTCGCCGACGACGTCTATCGCCAGGCGGTGACGGCCGCCGGTCTGGGCTGCATGGCGGCGCTCGAAGCCGAACGTTACCTCGCCGCGCACGTGCATCTTCGCGCCGCGGCGGAATAAAGAAATGCAGAATTAAAGAAATGCCGAATAAAGAAATAGAGAGAGAAGAACGGAGGAAAGAAGACGGACGATAAGAAAGAGCCGGATTACGGTTGTCGTCATTCCGCTCCTGTCGTCTGCCGAACGCTTAAGATGGATTGGGACAAACTCAAGGTTTTTCACGCTGCTGCCGAAGCCGGCAGTTTCACCCACGCAGGCGAACAGCTCGGGCTATCGCAATCGGCGGTGTCGTGCCAGGTGAGCGCGCTCGAACAGGAGCTCACCGTGTCGCTGTTTCACCGCCACGCCCGCGGACTGATCCTCACCGAACAGGGCGAGCTCCTCTACCGCACCGCCCACGACGTGTTCATGAAGCTCGAAGCCGCGCGGGCGAAACTCACCGACAGCCGCGAGCGGCCGAACGGCGATTTGCGCGTCACCACCACGCCCGGCATCGGCATCCATTGGCTCACGCCGCGGCTCGGCGAATTCATCGAGCTTTATCCGGACATCCACATCACGCTGCTGACCACCGATGAGGAGCTCGATCTCGCCATGCGCGAGGCCGATGTCGCCATCCGGCTGCGCCAGCCGACGCAGCCCGATCTCATTCAGCGCAAGCTGTTCGCGGTGCATTTCCACGTCTATGCCTCGCCCGAATACATCAAGCGCTTCGGCACGCCGCGCACCTTCGACGATCTCGACAATCATCGCGTGCTGGTGCTCGGCGGCACGCAGCCGCCTTACCTACAGCGCTCGCGCTGGCTCATCGAGGTCGCGCGCGACGGCAAAGGACCGCGCATCCCGCACCTTATCATCAACAATATTCTCGGTATTCTGCGCGCCTGCCAGCGCGGGCTCGGCATCGCCATGCTGCCGGACTATCTGGTCGAGGAAAACGGCGGTCTCGTGCAATTGTTCGGTGAGGCCGAGGCGCCGGCGCTCGACGCCTATTTCGTTTATCCGGAAGAACTCAAGACCGTCGCGCGGGTGCAGGCGTTTCGCGATTTTCTTGTCGCCAACGCGCAGCGCTGGAATTTCTAGAGCGCGACGATTTTAGATTTGACAGAGGCCGTCATGGCCGGACTTGTTCCGTCGAGCGCGAGCATGACGATTCGATCAAATCTCATCCCGCTATAGGCCGCTTTGATCTGACTGCGAATCTCTGGATCGGTTGGTTGCGAACGCAACTATGCCGTGTTTCTTTTTGTATACGTGTTTGTTCGACAATTCGACGACATCAATTCGACGATGGTGGCCAGATGGCGCATCGCCGTTGGCGCGTTTGCATGGCTGGCATGTGAACCTTCGCGTTGCGTGTCCGCGCTGTCGCTCGCATATTGCGGTCGTTAGCTGCGAGGCGATTCGGTTGCTCTTCCTCCCAGATGGCAACCATAAAGCTGGCAGCAGTTCCCCTCTGGAAGGTGAATCGTCGGCGCCCCCACGCTGGCGAACTAAACCGGGCCTTTTGGCCCGGTTTTCTTTTGCGCGAATATCTGACTTCTGAACCGCCACACGAGAACGCAGTCCGATCAGATTGAATCGTCATTGCGAGCCAACGGGTCCGGCCCGAAGTGGCCGGCCCGATGACAAGCTCCGCGACGCAATCCGGGGGTCGGAATCTCGGACTCTGGATTGCTTCGTCGCCCTTTGGGCTCCTCGCAATGACGACGCTGTGCCAGGTCGGTCGGACAATGCTCTAGTGTGGTGGATTGAAGTTCCTAAGATCCGGCGGCAAACTCGAGTAGGAACTTCAAATCCAAAAAACCACACTAGAATCATTAAATTGCTAGTGTCCCTTTGATTCCGAAGTTCGCATCAAAGCAGCCGCCAGCACATGCGAACTTCGGAATCGGGACACTAGCCGATACGAGACACTCAACGTTATTTGATCCGATGTCTATCTTCCGCTTATCGCACCCACAACCGCAATATCGAGCATACGCCGGCTCCAACCCCTTGGCCTTGATCACGCGCTTGGCCTCAGGCGTGGTGAGGAATTGGATCAGGGCCTTG
>JASHVN010000211.1 GCA_030044555.1 Xanthobacteraceae bacterium
CGTGATCGAGCTGGCAATGCAGCCGAGCGTTTTGCCCCAGCCGACTACGCCGGCGACGGTCTCTTCGTTCATGCAATTCTGCAGCGAGACCACGTAGCCGTCGGGCGCCAGATATTGCCGGATCAGCATTGCCGCCCAAGCCGTGTCGTAGGACTTCATGCACACGAAGGCGATGTCGACCGGTTTCTCCTTGGCGATCTGCTGCGCGTCGGTAACGTGCAGAGCACGCACCGGCACGGTGAATTCCGGCTCCTTCATGGCGTGAGTGACGCGCAAACCGTGCGCCCGCATATTTTCGACATGCGCCGGCCAGGGATCGATGAAAGCCACGTCCTCGCCGGCCTGCACCATATGGGCGCCCGTATAGCCGCCGACCGCGCCCGCCCCGACGATGGCGATCTTCTTCTGGCTCATGTGTTTCCCCGACTTTTTGGACGATCAGGCAACGGTCGAAATCGCCGTCCGTGGCAGCCGATCGGATGCTGCGCCATCATGAACCCATTTACGGGCATTGCGAAGGCGCGCCCTGTCGCGCACAGTCCAGGTTCCGCTTTCGTCCGCCAGAGCTTGAGGCAGCGCCATGACCCTTATCCGTCGACGATTCATGCAACTGGCCGCGGGCGCCGTCGCGCTGCCGGCCGCCTCCCGGTCCGTTTGGGCGCAGAGTTACCCGTCGCACCCGGTTCGCATCATCGTCGGATTTGGCGCCGGCGGCGCGCCCGACATACTCGCTCGTCTGATCGGACAATGGCTGTCCGAACGGCTCGGCCAGCCCTTCGTGGTCGAGAACAGGCCGGGCGCCAGCGGCAATCTCGCCACCGAGGAAGTGGTCCAGGCGCCGCCTGACGGCAGCGTGCTGCTCCTGACCTCGCTCTCCAACGCGGTCAACGCCTCGCTCTATACCAAGCTCAATTTCGATTTCGCCAAGGACATCGCCCCGGTCGCGGGCATCAGTCGCGACCCCAACGTGGTGGTCGTCAATCCCGCGTTTCCCGCCAAGACGCTGCCGGAATTCATCGCCTACGCCAAGGCCAATCCGGGCAAGGTCAACATGGCCTCTCCCGGCGTCGGCACCTCGCCGCACATGGCGGGCGAACTCTTCAACTACATGGCCGGAATCAAAATGACGCACGTCGCCTATCGGGCGTCGCCGCCGGCGATCACCGATCTCTTGGCCGGTCAGGTCCAGGTCTATTTTTCGCCGATCAGCGCCGGCGTCACCTACGTCAAGTCAGGCAAGCTGCGGGCGCTGGCGGTGACCACGGCGACACGCTCGGACGCCTTGCCCAATGTTCCGCCGGTCGCCGAATTCGTCCCCGGCTACGACGTGAGCGCGTGGTACGGCATGGGTGCGCCGAAGGATACGCCCGCCGCGATCATCGACAAGCTCAACCAGACGATCAATGACGGCCTCGCCGATCCCAAGATGAAGCAAAAGTTCGCCGCGCTGGGGTCGCAGCCCTACATCGCCACGCCGGCGGAATTCGGCAAGTTCATGGTTGCCGAAGCCGAAAAGTGGGCCAAGGTCGTTAAGTTCGCGGGGATCAAAGCGGACTGAACAAATACACACCGCGCTCGCCGCCACGCGTCAGCGCGGCGGCGATGCACTGCAACGTCGCTTCAAATCAAATTACTTCAGCCTGCGGCCGATGATGTCTTCGCAGCGCACGCCTTCGGGCGGTTGTTCGCCGAGATAGAAGCCGCCCGACATGGCGAACCGCATGCGGTTCGACGGCGGACCGGCGGTGCCCCAGCGATCACCGAGCGGCGGCATGACCTTTTCCCAGTAGGCCGCATCTTGCGTAACGTGCGTGGCTTCGTCGATCTGGTCGAGTTCGGTGGTGTATTCGGCGACAAAACCGTCCGGCTCGATAAAGTAGGAAAAGACGTTGCTGCCAGGACCGTGGCGGCCGACGCCCCATTCGATGTCGAAGCCGCCCTGCTTGACGCGGCCGGTGCCGCGCATGAGCCCGTCGATATTGGGCAGTTCGTAGGCGACGTGATTGAGCGACGGCCCGTTGGCGCGGAACAGCGCGATGCTGTGATGATCGGAGCAGCAGCGCAGGAAATCCATCATGCGGGTGCTGTCCGTGTGTTTGAAGCCGAGCACGTCGATGAAGAACGACATTTGCTCGGCGGTGCTGCCGCTGTTGAGCACGACGTGGCTGATCTTGGTCGGGCGCGAGCGGTCGATGACAATGTCGGAATGCTGCACGCTGTCGGACGAGATGGTCATCGGCAGGCCTTCCGGGGTCTCGAAACGAAAGCCGTAGCCGCCGCCAGCCGCCTCCGGCAACGCCGCCGGCTCGCCCGCGAGCTTGATGCCATAGCCCTTCGCCTTGGCGCAGAGCGCATCGACCGCGATGCGGTCCCGCGCGGCGAAGTTCACGCCGAGCAGGCTCGGCTTCGGCCGCTCGCGCACGGTCAGCACGTGATGCTCGCCGCCCGTGGCGCGCAAGTGAACGCCGTCACCGTCCGCGGCGACCTCTTCGAGCGCCCACACTTTTGTATAAAAATCCACCGATTGCTGCAGATCGCGCACGCCAAGCTCGATGCTGCGCACGCCAGTGACCTTGCCGTTCGTCATTGTGATCCTCCGATGGTCGCAGGGCGAGACCTCAATCCGCACCAAATTGACTACAGGTCATGCTGACCTATTGACCATCACAATAGGTCCGCCACCCCAGCCAATCAACGACTATGTCGCAATCCGGCTGCCCGGCCGGTATGCTTATCGAGGCCAGCCGCCGGCGGCGGCATCAGCGCCGGCCACAAATGGCCGCGGATCATTTTGGGGGAGAACATGCCTGGATATCTGATTGCCAATCTCGAAGTGACCGACCCGGCCGGCTTCGAAGAATATCGGCAAAAAGTTTCACCGCTGATCGCGCAATTTGGTGGCCGTTATCTGGTGCGCGGCGGCGACGTGAAGACGCTCGAAGGCAAGCTTCCCATCCACCGGCTTGTGGTGCTGGAGTTTCCATCGGTGGAGGCGGCGCAACGCTTCTATGACAGCCCCGAGTATCAGCCGCTGCTGAAGATCAGGCTGGCCAGTACAAAATCGGACCTGGTGCTGGTGGCAGGCTACGCGGGTTAGCCAGGGCGGCTGAGAGGGCGACCAGATGAAGCTTTCACGCCGAAATTTGCTCCACGTTGCGGCTGGCGCCGCCGCGCTGCCGGCTTTGCCGCACGCCGGCCTCGCGCTTGATTATCCCGCGCGGCCGGTGCGCGTCATTGTCGGTTTCTCTGCCGGCAGTGCATCAGACATCATCGCGCGCCTGGCGGCCGCGCAGCTATCGCAACAGCTCGGCCAGCATTTCGTCGTTGAAAACCACACCGGAGCTGCCACCAATCTTGCCGCCGAGTACGTCACGCGCGCAACGCCTGACGGCTATACACTGCTGTTGCTGACCTCGGCCAACACGGTCAATGCGACGCTATACACCAAGCTCAATTTCAATCTGCTCACCGACATCACGCCGGTCGCGAGCATCGATCTCGTGCCTTACGTAATGGAGGTCACGAATTCGCTCCCCGCCAAGACCGTTTCGGAGTTTATCGCCTACGCCAGGGCCAACCCGGGCAAGATCAACATGGCCTCGAATGGGGTCGGCTCCGGACCGCACGTCGCGGGCGAGCTATTCCAGATGATGGCCGGCGTTAAGCTCGTCCACGTCCCCTATACGGGAAATCCCTACGCCGATTTGATCGCCGGCCAAGTGCAGATGATGTTCTCGCCGATTCCGGCATCCATCGCCTACGTGCGGTCGGGCCAATTGCGGCCCTTGGCGGTCGGCACCCCGGCGCGTCTACCGATATTGCCCGATCTGCCCACGGTCGCGGAAACCCTGCCGGGCTACGATGCCAGCGGCTGGCATGCTCTCGCCGCACCAAAAGGCATGCCCGCTGCCGACGTCGAGGTGATCAGCAAGACAATGCTTACAAGTCTCAGCGATCCTGCCTTCAAGGCGAAGCTCGCGGATTTGGGCAGCATTCCCATGCCGATGACGACGGCAGCGTTCGGAAAATTCATTGCCGAAGACATCACCAAATGGGCGAAGGTGATCAAGTTCGCGAATATCAAAGCAGACTAAATCTGCTGGCTCCTTGCTTGTGCCAGTCTCAATGCTCAAGCTTAGGGCATCGCGCACGGCTGAGCCGCGATCAGATTTTGTCAATTTTGCCGATCTCGATCACCCGCTTCCATTTGGCGATCTCGCTTTTGACGTAGGCGGCGAAATCCGCCGAGGAGTCGCCATCCGGTATGGTGGCGATTTCAAGCAGACGCTTCTTGACGTCAGGCAGATGGACGATCTCGGCGATCTGCTTTTGCAGCAAGTCCACGACCGCCTGCGACGTTCCGGCCGGAACAAACACGCCCACCATGGTTTCGGAATCCTGGCCGTTGATGCCGACCTCCGCCAGCGTGGGCACATCGGGGAGCGTTTCCAACCGCTGTCTGCTGCCGAGCGCCAGCGCGCGGACTTTGCCCGACTTGATCAGTCCCACCACCGTGGTCGTTGCCGCGCAGGTAATGGGCGTGAAGCCGCCCATGACCGACTGCGCCATGGGGCCGCCGCCGGCGAACGGCACGGTGACGAAGTTAAGCCCGAACCCCTGCTTGAGCATTTCGATCGCGAGCGAGGGCGTGGTGCCGTTGCCCGGCGACGCCACGCTGTACTTGCCGGGATGGGCCTTGATCACGTCGATCAGCTCTTTCATCGTCTTGGCCGGAAAGTCGGCATTGACCGCCCATGAATTCGGCGACGCGCCGAGCTTGGTGACCGGGATGAAGTCCCTGTCGACGTCGAACGGCATATTTTTGTAGAGGTTCGGGTTCACCACGATGCTCGATGACGCGAACAAAATCGTGTAGCCGTCGCCAGGCGAGCGCGCGGCCGCCGCCATGCCGATATTGCCGCCGGCGCCGCCGATGTCTTCGATGAAGAACTGCTGATGCAGCCGCTCCGAGAGTTTCTGCGCGACGATGCGGCCGGCAATATCGGTCGAGCCGCCCGCCGGGAATGGCACGATGATCTTGACCGGATGATCGGGATAATCTGCCGCATGCAGGGCGGAGGCACAGCCGAACGATAAGGCGGCCGCCAACGCCAATATTCCAAAAAAGCCTCTCCTCATCGCTTCCTCCCTCTCCTGCTCCCTCTCTTGGCCAGGCGCGCCGCGCCGAAAGCCGCAGACCGGAGCCAAGATGCGTGCTATATTTTTTCAGGCTTGGCCGGTTCCATCGCCAGCAACAAAATAGCGCATTTTATCGGGAGAAGACATGACGATGCCATCGCCGCAATCCGCAAACTCCGCTTCGGCCCCGCGCCAAGATGCGATCCAGGAAGTAGTCCAAGACATGATCAGCGGGCCATACCTGCGCAACGCTTGGTATGTGGCGGCGTGGTCGGACGACGTCGGCGAAGAGAAACTCGTCGCCCGCACCATCATGGACGAGCCGATCGTACTCTATCGCACGGCGGCCGGCGCGGTCGCGGCAATCGAGGACCGCTGCGCGCATCGCTTCGCGCCCCTGTCCATGGGCAAGATCGTCGGCGGCGATCGCATTCAGTGCCCCTATCACGGACTGCAGTTCGACGGCACCGGCGCGTGCGTGCTCAATCCGCACGGGATGAAAAACATTCCGTCGCGCGCGCGGGTGAAGAGCTATCCCGTCGTCGAGAAGCACAAGGCCATATGGATCTGGATGGGCGACGCGCCAGCCGATGAAGCCAAGGTGCCGGACTTCGGCGTGCTCGACAACGTGCCGGAGCTTCACACCACCAAGCGCGATTCCATCACCATCAAGGCCAATTATCAGCTCGTCATCGACAATCTGCTTGATCTCAGTCACACCTCGTATCTGCACGAGGGCATTCTGGGCAACGCCGACACGGTGGAATCGGACATGACCGTCGAGCAGGACGGCGACGACGTGGTGGTCGGCCGCCACGCTACCAATTCGGTGCCGCCCGGCATGTTCGCGCAGTTCTGGCCCAACCATCCGCCGCGCGTCGACAAGTTCACCAAGATGCGCTGGATGGCGCCGTCGAACCTGCGGCTGGTCACCGGCATCTGCAAGATGGGCGCGGCTCCGGAAAGCGGCACCGGCTATACCGCCATTCACATGCTTGCCCCGGAGAACGAGCGCTCGACACTTTATCACTTCACCGCGGTGCGCTTTGGCGTGATGACCACCGACGACAAGCTCAACCGCGACCTGCAGAAGAAAATCGCCGACATGCGGCGCTTCGCTTTCGCCGAGCAGGACGCGCCGGTGATCGAGGCGCAACA
>JASHVN010000029.1 GCA_030044555.1 Xanthobacteraceae bacterium
CGCCGGAGCGCGCTGCCGACGATCTCGCCGAGATCGTGAAGCGCGACATTCGGCATAATGGCGCCCGATTCGAGCTTGGTCATGTCGAGCAAGTTGGCGATGAAGCGGTTGAGCCGCTCGGATTCGTCGATGATCGTCGTCAGCAGGTCGGCTTTCTCGCCGGCGGAGAGCTTTTCGGCGAGGCCGCGCAGCGTTCCTGCCGCGCCGAGCACGGCGGCGAGCGGCGTCTTCAAGTCGTGCGAGATCGAGGTCAGCAGCGCTGCGCGCAACCGCTCGGTTTCCGCGGTGCGCTCGACGCGGTCCATCTCCTCGACAAGTCTGACGCGCTCGATGGCCAACGCTGCTTGATCGCGCAAGGCGTCGAGCAGCCGGCGCTGATCCGGAGTGAGCAGCGGGCCCGGCTTATCGCTGTCGATGCCCATCACGCCGACGGCGCCGCGGCCGGTATGCATCGGCAGGAACAGGCGTTTGGCTCCCGGCAGCGTATCGGAGCCGCGGCCGGCCGCATGATCGTTTTCCCATGCCCATTTTGCCGCCGCGAGGTCGGCGCTGTCGAGAATATCCTCCGGTGGATACCCCGCCTTGACCGCGATCGTGCCGTGTTCGGGCAACAGTAGCACGACCCGCACTTTGAGCATCAGCGCGGCCTGGTAGGCGGTGGCCCACAGCACGTCGTCCAGCGTGCCGGTGCCGGCGAGCTTGCGGCTGAACGCGTATAGCAATTCGGTCGTTCGCGCCCGTTCCAGCGCCGCCATCGCCTGGGTGCGGCCGCGCGCCGCGACGTTGGAGACGAGAACGGCGACCAGCGTGAAGAAGCCGAATGCCGTGAAGTTGGTGGGGTCGGCGAGCGTGAATCTGAAATGCGGTATGACAAAAACAGCATTGTAGCAGATCGCGGATGCGATACTGGCCAACAATGAGGGCCCGAGGCCGAAACGAACGGCAACGACGACCACCGCGGTGAGGAACACCAGATCGATGTTGACCCGGCCCACCCATCGCCAGATCAGCGTGCCGGCACCAAGCGCCAGCGCGACTGCGATGAAAGCGGCGAGGTAGGGCCGCACGTCGAATCCTTCGTCGCGCTCGGCGGTGCGAACTGATTTCTTAGGGATGGGCTGGCCGATCACATCGCCGGCGATGACGTGGACGCTGATATTGCCGGAGCGGCGCGCCAGATCGTGGACCACGGAGCCATGGAGGATCTCGAACCAGCGCGTGCGCGCTGATTTGCCGATGACGATCTGCGTCACATTGTTGGCTTGCGAATAGCCGATGATGTCATCGGCGATGTGGCGATGGCTTGAAGGCAGCGTGATCGCTTCGCCGCCGAGCGCCTCGGCAAGCCGCAACGTGTCGGCGATGCGATCGCGTTGCTCCTCGGTAAGCTGCAGGCTGCGCCGTCCTTCGACGTAGAGCGCCACCCAGGGCCCGTGCAGGCGATCGGCAAGCCGCTTGGCGTAGCGCACCAGGCCGGCGCAGCGGGGATCCTCGCTGATGCACACGAGAATGCGCTCGCCCGCCGCCCACGGTCCCGGGATCGCGTGCGCCTGCATCTCGTTGAGTAATTGCTCGTCCACGCGCTCGGCAGTGCGGCGCAAGGCGAGTTCGCGCAAAGCCGTGAGGTTGGCGGGAGAGAAGAAGTGCTCGAGCGCGCGCTCGGCCTGCTTCGGGACGTAAACTTTTCCTTCCTTGAGCCGCTGAATGAGATCGTCGGGGGTGAGATCGACCAGCTCGACCGCATCGGCACGATCGAATACGGCGTCGGGTACGGTTTCGCGTACGCGCACATGCGTGATCTGGGCGACCACGTCATTGAGGCTTTCGATGTGCTGGATATTGACGGTCGTATAGACGTCGATGCCGTGGCTCATCAGCTCTTCGACGTCGAGATAGCGCTTCGGATGGCGGCTGCCTTCCACGTTGCTGTGGGCGAGTTCATCGACCAGGACGATTTGCGGATGGCGGGCAATGATGGCGTCGAGATCCATCTCCTCGAGCCACTGCCCCTTATAGGTAAGGCGCCGCCGCGGGATGGTTTCGAGGCCGGTGAGCAGGGCCTCGGTCTCGCGCCGGCCGTGGGTTTCGACGATGCCGACGACGATGTCGTAGCCGTCTTTCTTGCGCGCCTGCGCCTGCTGCAGCATCTGATAGGTCTTGCCGACACCGGGGGCGGCGCCGACAAAGATTCTCAGCTTGCCGACGCGCCGCTCTTCGCGGCGCGCCGCTTCGAGCAGGGCTTCCGGCGACGGTCTATGTTCGGAATCGCGGCGCGGATCGGCCATTTCCTGATAAGATATCAAGTGGGCCGGGCATCCGCCAGATGGCCTGCGCCGACTTGGTTAGCTACTTGGTCAGTTGCTCTGCCACCTATTTGGCCGCCTACTCGGACGTCTGCTTGGACGCCTACTTGGCTGCCAGCCGGTCCAGCGCCAGATTGAGCTGCAATACGTTCACCCGCGGCTCGCCCAAGAGTCCGAATAAACGGCCTTCCGTATTGTCGTCGACGAGCTGCCGAATCTGGTCCTCGGGCAGATTGCGCGCCTTGGCGACGCGGGGGACCTGAAAAAGCGCCGCCTCAGGCGAGATGTCCGGGTCGAGCCCGCTGGCCGAAGTCGTGACCAGGTCGATCGGGACCGGCGTACCCGGGTTCTCCTTCTGCAACGTCGCGAGGTCGCCCTTCACCCGGTCGATCAAGGCCTTGTTGGTCGGTCCAAGATTCGATGCGCCGGAGTTGGCTGCGTTGTAGGGCGCGGCGATCGTTTTGCTTGGATCCTTGGGATCGGGCGCAGTGGTCGCCGAGGGACGGCCATGGAAATACTTGGCGCTGGTAAAATTCTGCCCGATCAGTTGCGAACCTACGACATGACCGTTCTGTGTGATCATGCTGCCATTGGCCTGATACGGGAAGACCACTTGCGCGATGCCGGTCATCGCCAGCGGATACACGAGCCCGGTGATGAGCGTGAGGGCGACGAGAACGACGATCGCCGGACGGATTTCGCGTAACATGACGGTGTTCTCCTCAAGCCAAGTGCAAGGCGGTGACGACGAGGTCGATGGCCTTGATGCCGATGAACGGAATGAGCACGCCGCCGCCGCCATAGATCCACAGATTGCGCCGCAGCAGCGGACCGGCACCGATCGGCCGATAGCGCACACCTTTGAGCGACAGCGGGATCAGCGCGATGATGATCAGCGCATTGAAGATGATCGCGGACAGGATGGCGCTCTCGGGCGTCGAGAGCCTCATGATGTTCAAAGCCTGCAGCTGCGGGTAAAAGGCCACGAACATCGCCGGGATGATGGCGAAATATTTCGCCACGTCGTTGGCAATCGAGAACGTGGTGAGCGCACCGCGCGTCATCAGCAGCTGCTTGCCGATTTCGACGATCTCGATGAGCTTGGTCGGGTTGGAGTCGAGATCCACCATGTTGCCGGCCTCGCGCGCGGCCTGGGTGCCGGTATTCATGGCGACGCCGACATCGGCTTGCGCGAGCGCGGGCGCGTCGTTGGTGCCGTCGCCGCACATGGCGACGAGCTTGCCCTTGGCCTGTTCGTCGCGGATGAGCCGCAGTTTTTCTTCCGGCGTGGCTTGCGCAAGAAAGTCATCGACGCCGGCCTCGGCCGCGATCGCCGCCGCGGTCACCGGATTGTCGCCGGTGATCATGACGGTGCGAATGCCCATGCGGCGCAGTTCGGCGAAGCGCTCGCGGATGCCGCCCTTGACGATGTCTTTGAGGTGAATGACGCCGAGCACGCGGCCGTCTTTGGCGACAGCGAGCGGCGTTCCCCCTGATTTGGCGATGGTGTCCGATATGGCCGTGAGCTCGCGCACGACGTCGGGGCTCACGCTCTGCCGCAGCGTCTGCACGACATTGCCGGAGCCGACACTGGGCGAGGTGCCGTTGAGATAATTCACGATCGCGTCCACCGCGCCTTTGCGGATCCACGAATCGCCCATCTCCACGCCGCTCATCCGCGTCTGCGCGGAAAACGGAATGAAGTTCACCTTCATATCCGCAAGCTCGCGGCCGCGAATGCCGTATTTTTCTTTGGCCAAAACGACGATCGATCGTCCTTCCGGCGTCTCGTCGGCGAGCGAAGCAAGCTGCGCCGCATCCGCGAGCTCCCGCTCGGTCACACCGCTGACGGGTTTGAACTCGGTCGCCTGGCGATTGCCGAGCGTGATGGTGCCGGTCTTGTCGAGCAAGAGCGTATCGACGTCGCCTGCGGCTTCGACGGCGCGGCCCGACATGGCGAGCACGTTAAAGCGCACCAGGCGATCCATGCCGGCGATGCCGATCGCCGACAGCAACGCGCCGATCGTGGTCGGGATCAAGGTGACGAACAGCGCGACCAGGACGACGACCGAGATTGAGCTGCCGACATAATGAACGAAGCTCGGTATCGTCGCGGTCGCGAACACGAAGACGATGGTCAAGCCGACAAGCAGAATGTCGAGCGCAATTTCGTTCGGCGTCTTCTGCCGTTCGGCGCCTTCGACCAGCCGGATCATGCGATCGAGAAAGGTCGAGCCCGGCGCCGCCGTGATGCGCACGCGGATCCAGTCCGACAGCACCTGGGTGCCGCCGGTGACCGCGGAGCGGTCGCCGCCGGATTCGCGGATCACCGGGGCGGATTCGCCGGTGATCGCGGCTTCGTTGACCGAGGCCATGCCCTCCACGACTTCACCATCGGAGGGAATCATGTCGCCGGGTTCGACCAGGACGAGGTCGCCGACCTTGAGGTTGGTGCTCGGCACCAGCCGGTAATTCTGTTGGTCGCCGGTGCCGGTGATCAGCTTGGCCTGGGTCTCGGTGCGCTGCCGACGCAGCGTGTCGGCCTGCGCCTTGCCGCGCCCCTCGGCGACGGCTTCGGCGAAATTGGCAAACAGCAGGGTGAACCAGAGCCACAGAATGATCTGGAACTCAAAGCTGATGCGGCCGCCGCCGGTGATCAGGTCGCGAATCAAGATCACCGTCGTGAGCATGGTCACGATCTCAAGCACGAACATGACCGGATTTTTGATCAGCGTGCGCGGATCGAGCTTGACGAACGAGGAGCCGATGGCCGGCACGACGATCTTCGCGTCGAAGAGCGCCGACACAGGCATGCTTTTGCGCAAATTTGAGGTTTCCATCGAACTGGCTCCAAAAACTAATTGGCGGAGAAGAGCGTGCCGGCGTTGCTCGCAAGCTGCTCGACGATCGGGCCGAGTGCCAGCGCCGGGAAGAACGTAAGGCCGCCGATGATGACGATGACCCCGACAAGCAGGCCCACGAAAAGACCGCCGGTCGTCGGGAATGTGCCTACTGATGGGGGGATCGACTTTTTGGCGGCGAGCGAGCCGGCAATGGCCATCTTCGGAATGATCATCCAGAAGCGGCCGACCAGCATCGCGATAGCGCCGCTCAGATTGTAGAACATCGTATTGCCGGAGAGCCCGGCGAAAGCCGAGCCGTTGTTGGCCGTTTGCGAGACGTAGGCGTACAGCACCTCGCTGAAGCCATGCGGTCCCGGATTGCCCATGGCGGAGACAGCAGAGGGCACCTGCATCGCAACCGCCGTCCAGCCGAGATACATCAGCGGCAGGATCAGAATGGCGAGCATCGCCATCTTGACCTCTTTGGCTTCGATCTTCTTGCCGACATATTCGGGCGTGCGCCCGACCATCAGGCCGGCGACGAAGATCGCGATGATGACGAACAGCAGCATGCCGTACATGCCGGCGCCGACGCCGCCGATGATGATTTCGCCGAGCTGCATGTTGATGAGCGGAACCATGCCGCCGATTGCCGTCAGCGAATCGTGCATGGCAATGACCGCTCCGCAGGAGGCGGCGGTCGTGACCACGGTAAACAGGGAGGAAGCGGCGATGCCAAAGCGGACTTCCTTGCCCTCCATGTTGCCGCCGGTCAGGCCGAGCGCGTTGAGGAAGTCGTTGCCGTGCGCCTCGGCCGCGTAGCAGACGGCGACGCCGACGAAGAACAGAAGCGCCATCGCGGCGAAAATCGCCCAGCCTTGGCGCTGATTGCCGACCATGCGGCCGAAGGTGTTGGTCAGTCCGGCGCCGAGCACAAAGATCAAGAGCATCTCAACGAAGTTCGACAGCGCCGTCGGATTCTCGAACGGATGGGCGCTATTGGCGTTAAAGAAGCCGCCGCCGTTCGTCCCCAGCATCTTGATCACCTCCTGCGAGGCGACCGGGCCAACCGCGATGGTCTGCTTCACGCCTTCGAGCGTGGTGGCGTCCACATAGGAGCCGAGCGTCTGCGGTATCCCGTCCCAAACGAAGAAGAGCGCAACCGGAACGCAAATTGGGATGAGGATGTACAGCGTGCAACGGGTGATATCGACCCAGAAATTGCCGACGGTGCGCACCGAGTGCCGCGCGAAGCCGCGAATGAGCGCCATGGCGAGCACGATACCGGTGGCTGCCGAGAGGAAGTTCTGATGCGTCAGCCCCAGCATCTGCACCAGATAGGACATCGTGGTTTCGCCGCCGTAGTTCTGCCAGTTCGTATTGGTGATGAAGCTGACCGCCGTATTAAACGACAGATCAGGAGCGACCGCGGTCTGGCCCGCCGGGTTGAAGGGCAGCGCCTGCTGCACGCGCATCAAGACGTACAGAATCAGGAAGGCGCCGACATGGAACAACAGCATGCCGACCGTATAAGTGACGGCATGCTGTTCCTGGCGTTCGTCAACGCCGCTGATCTTGTAGATCGCGACCTCAACCGGGCGCAGGATCGGCGAAAGGAACGTGCGTTCGCCGTTGAACACGCGCGTCATGTAGCCGCCGACCGGCGGCGTGAGCGCGACGATGATGGCGAAAAAAATCAGAATCTGAGCCCAGCCGATGACGGTCATGGTCGTTATCCTTTTTACAGCCGCTCGGGCATGAGCAATGCGTAAACGAGATAGACGAGCAGGCCTGCGGTTACGAGGCCGGAGAGCGCGTAATCAAAGATCATGGTCGATTTCCTTAAAGCTGATCGCAGGCGTAGACGTAGGCGATCGACAGAGCGAAGAAGACAAAAGTGATCGCCAGCATGATGACGTCCAACATGGGTGTGCTCCGGGGCAAGCGCTGCGCTGCGTTAGTGAGTGGCCGGTCACGGTGCGCGGTCTCGATATAAATCGAGGGGCACCTGGGAACATACGCCTCTTCGGTAGCGATATCTGTCACCGCTTGCATAGGAAATCGAGATCGGCGGAACTAAAAAGTTATAGGAATCCTATAAAGACCGATGGCTGTTAGGATGAAATGCCTGGTCATCAGAGCCAATTCGAGCGAAATTTTCTTGGTATATTACGGACCAAGTATATTACGGACCAAAGCCTTCGCCTAATTGCAGTGCCGGCACCGAATGATTAAAGTGCGCCGCACGCCGGCTAGGCCTCTTGATGCGGTCGCGTCCTACTGCCTCTCGGAATTGGCGATGTGGGCTTGGCCATATTTCGCCCGCCATTTCGGGCCGGGGCCGCGCATATAGTGCGCTTCAGGTCTGTATCGCTCTGCGCCGCCGGTTTCCCGCCAAGCCGCTCGTACCGCCGCCCAAATTTTTACGCAGGTGGAATACGTCATTGCGCGCCAAGGCCTTTGCTGCATTTTGACTTCTCCCGCCGACGTCGCTGCGAGAGCGGCGACTATAAAGAAGGCTTGCTACCCGGCGCTAATGTGGGTGAACCCGACATATGAATTCCAGATGGAAAGTCCGCGGGCGGCATAAGGAAATGATAAGTACCGGCGTAGTTCTTACGGCGGCGTTGAATTCAATAGAGCACGCCACCTGAGAGCTGCAGGTGCTCGACGATTGGGCCGAGTGCAAGCGCCGGCAAATAGGTGAGACCTCCGACGATCACGATGACGCCGAGCAGAAAGCCCACAAACAATGCGCCGTCGGTCGGCAAGGTGCCCGCCGAACGCGGTATGATCGGTTGAGTTGCGAGGGCCCCGGCGACTGCGAGAACCGAAACGATAACGAAGAAGCGGCCAATGAACATCGCGACAGCGAGTGTGAGATTGTAAAACGGCGTGTTCGCATTGAGACCGGCGAACGCGCTGCCGTTGGTCGCCGTGGCGGACGTGTAGGCGTAGAGCATTTCCGAATAACCGTGCGGTCCTCCATTGCCGAGACCGGCGAGACCGGCAGGTGCGACGGAGGCCACGGCGGTCAAACCAAGCGTCGCCGCGGGAACCCAAATCAAAGCGAGGATCGCCATTTTGATTTCTACCGCGCCGATTTTCTTGCCGACGTATTCGGGTGTTCGGCCGATCATCAGGCCGCCGAGAAACACCGTGACGATGCAAAACAGCAGCATGCCGAACAGGCCGGAACCGGGAGCTCCGACGATCACCTCGTCGACCATCATATTGGCGAGCAGGATGCCGCCGCTCAGCGGCAAAAAGCTGTCGTGCATCGAATTGACGGCGCCGTCCGACGACGCCGTCGAGGCGTTGGCAAACAGCGCCGATCCGGCGATCCCGAAGCGCACCTCCTTGCCTTCCATGTTGCCGCCCGGCTGTTGCGAGTTCGGCGTCTGGTCGACTTGCAGGGCCGCGAGGACCGGATTGCCGGCCGCTTCCAATGGATAAATCCCGCTGACGCCAAGTCCGAACAGGATCGCCATGACGGCGAGTAGGATCCAGCCTTGCCGTTCGGAGCCGATCATGCGGCCAAAGCAATTGGTCAAGGCCGCGCCCAGCACCATGATCAGCACCACTTCTGCGAGGTTTGTCAGCGGTGTCGGATTTTCGAACGGATGCGCGGAGTTGGCGTTGAAGAAGCCGCCGCCGTCGCCGCTCATGAGCTTGATCACTTCCTGCGTTGCAACCGGACCGCGCGCGATAACTTGAGTGGTGCCCTCGAGCGTCGTCACCTCGGCCGGAGGCGCCAGCGTCTGCGGCACACCGGAGGTCACGAGAAACAACGCGGCTACGATGCAGAGCGGCAGCAGCACGTAGAGGGTGCCCCGCGTCAAATCGACCCAGAAATTTCCGATGGTGGCAGAGCGGCGCCGCGCGAAGCCGCGGATCAATGCGATAACAACCGCTATTCCGGATGCCACGGAAAGGAACGATTGAACGGCGATGCCGGCCATTTGCGAGGCGTAACTGAGTGTCGTCTCGCCGCTGTAAGATTGCCAGCTCGTATTGGTCACGAAACTGACCGCCGTATTGAGCGCCAGGTCGGGGGCGACCGCCGGCATTTGTTCGGGATTGAACGGCAAGACGGATTGCACGCGCAAAAGCGCATAGAGCGCCGCGGTGCCAAGCAGGTGAAAGACGAGAAAAGCGGTCGCGTATCGGTACCAGCTCTGTTCGAGTTCGGGCTTTACATCGGCAATCCGATAGAGCGCCGCCTCAACAGGCGTGAGAAGACGGGACAGGAATGTGCGCTCGCCGGCATAGACGCGTGCCAAGTAGCCGCCGAGAGGGTGGGTCAAAAGGCCGACGATGACGGCGAAAATTGCTATTTGCAGCCAGCCGACGGCGGTCATGGCGAATCGGCTTTGTCGTTTTGTTCGGGAGCAAACGCGAGCAACTGATTGCACAGGCCCGCATAGGCTTGCGCGAGCACGAAGCAAACGACGATCAGCGCCAACATGATGAAGTCGAGCATCGGCTATTCTTCTTTGGAAATTTGCTTTCGACTGTGAAGATGGAGCGTCATCAGACGACCGTCTCCATGTAACCCATCAGACGGCCGTCTTCATGTAATCCATTGGCGGGCCCGCGCGTACTTATAAAATTTCGCCGCAATACTTATTGCCGGTTGAATATCGCGGCGCCCCTGGCTTCATACGCCCCCTTGCTCGCCCTCAATCCCGGATTTTTAAACCCCATCCGGCCTAATTGCCCGCGATTTCAGCGGTTTACGTCCTTATGCCGTCTTTATGAGAACGCCACCGCTTCCGTCTCGAATTCATATGCGCTTGCGAGCACATTGGGTCCAACGCAACGGATACTGGAGGCGCCAATGGGCGTTGTTCCAATTGATCCAGCAAAGCCAGCGGCGAAGAGGAAAGCGGAGCCGCAAAGTTTCTGGCAACGAATGACTCAATTGCTTGACCGACTTGTAGTCGATCGCAGCTACCGTGCGGTGCCCGCAACCGCCTTAGGCCGATCGAGACACGAACTCAATCGCTGTCGTCGCATGCTTCACGCCGCTGTCACTCCGGCCATGGTTGCCGTCGACGGCGCCCGATCGCACCGCGCCGTCCGGGCAATGCAAACACGAACATGAACAGGCTGCAACGCGGGGGCGGTGTCGCAGGCATCCGCCGATACGGCGCCGTGCAGACGCTGGTGACCTTCATCACGATGGCAATCGCGGAATGGCGCAAGCTTGTCGGCGAAGTGCGGGATGCGCTTTCCAGCCATCGCCGGCATCGCGACGCCGCCGAACGTGAACTGTTTCACGGTCGCTACAAGCTGATGTCGAAGAACGACGACGATCTCCCCGTCGTTTAGCCGAATCACGGAAACCGAATATCTGTCGTTTGAGGAAATAACAATGGACAAACCTCCTGACGTCTCATCTTCGTCATGTTTGCTGCCGCCGACTTTTTTGATCGGCCGCAACAGTAGGGGAAACTGGGTTGCGCAGGAGCGGGGTGGGGCGTGCGGGGGGTTGTTCGCCAGTCGCGCGGCAGCGCTGAAATTCGCAAAATTCGAAAGCGGAAATGATCCCCACGCTGTCGTTTGGGTGAGCGGTATTTTCGAGCTCAACATCTCGGCTGCGTCGGCGAAGGCCTATGAGCGGGGGCTTGTCGACAGACTTGATGGCGTGCGCCGCGTCGCGTGATCGCATCGAGGTGCCTCGACGTTGCCCATTGGCTCGCATGCCGGCGCGGCTTGGAGTGATCAGGCGGGCGGACATGGGGGACGGGGGTTTTGAGCCGGAATTGCGGAAAGTGGAGGACTGGCTGTTAGCCATCCTGCGCTTTGCCGTTACACGTGAGCAAACCGATCGCGCCGCGATCTTGGCGGTAGCTGCCGATATGGACCGTCTTGGCGCGCCCGTCGTGCGTTGCGGTTTCACCTTCTTCGTGAAAACCAGCATCGAAATTTGCGACCTTATCGTGAGCGGACATAGCTCTCAGGATAAGGCCGTGCTCCTTCGCCACCTCGGCAAAATCGAAAACGACCGCCTGCGGCGGGCACTCGAAGTGGCGCTCGAATTGCCGCGCTTTGACCGCACCTCGGTAAGAACGCGCGATCAGCACAATGGGGATCTCTGGAGGGGCTTGCCCTGCAGGCACTGAGTGGAATCAAAACGCAAACGATTTCAGATTGCTCTCAATACGCGGCAGTATCGGCGTCTCCCCATAGGCGAATTTCGTCCCGGTGATCTGTTCGTACATGGCAACGTAGCGGCGCGACAGCTCCTGCACGAGCTCGGGCGGCGCCGGCGGCAGCGTGGCGTCGCGATAGGGATCGCAGTGATCCCGAAACCACAGCCGCAGGAACTCCTTGTCGAAATATTGCGGTTCCCCGCCCGCCGCAAAGCGGTCCGCATAGGAATCGCGCTGCCAATAACGCGACGAATCCGGCGTGTGGATCTCATCAATGAGCACGAGGCCGCCGTCCGCGCCGAGGCCGAATTCGTACTTGGTGTCGACGAGGATGAGGCCGTTGCGCGCCGCCAGGTCCTGCCCGCGGGCAAACAGCGCCAGCGCCGTCGCTTTGACGCGGTCGAACAAATCTCGCGTGATGAAACCTTCGGCGATCATTTGCTCGGGCGTCAAGGTACGGTCGTGCGCGGCCTCTTTGGTCGTCGGATCGAAGATCGGCTGCGGCAGTCTTTGGTTCTTGCGCATGCCCTCGGGCAAATGCGTTCCGCCGAAGGTTCGCTCGCCCGCCGCATAGCGCGTCCATGCCGCCGTATCGGTGACGCCGGTCAGATAGCCGCGCACCACCGCCTCCACCGGCAGCATCGTGCATTTTCTGGCGACGGTCACGTTCGGATCGGGAACCGCGAGCACGTGATTCGGCACGATGTCCTTGGTCCTCTCGAACCACCAGGCGCTCACTTGATTGAGCACCTGTCCCTTCCAGGGAATGTGCGCGATGATGCGGTCGAAGGACGAGTGCCGGTCGGTCGTGATGATAACGAGCTTGCCGTTGCGCTCGTAGATATCGCGCACCTTCCCGGCCCTTCGCGGGCCGAGAAAAGCGAAATTGGTTTCCGTCAAAATATTCATGTCTCGGGCGCTTCGTGCGACGAAGGAAGGTGCAGGGCTGGCGCTTTGATTCCTACCCTTGCCGATCGAACCCGCATCGTCAATAAAGGCGTGCTGGTGCTTCGAACGCCGAGCACGATGCGACGTGTCGCGAGTGAGGGACGACTATGCCCATGATCTTGATTGACATCTCGATTAACATCTTGACTAACTTGCGCCGCGTCATCGCATCGACGATCAGCCCATTGGCGCTTGCGCTCCTGGTCTTCGCCGGCGTTCTGTGGTCGTCGCCTTCGCGTGCCGGGCCGTTGAGCGCTTCGGCGATCGGCGCGCCAATCATCACCGTGGATTGGCAGGGTCCCATGTCGCTGCCGCCGCGCTTTCGCAATCACTGCCACTACGACGTCGATCATCACGCGTGGTATTGCGCGGATCATTGCGGCATCGACGACCAGTTCTATTTCTGCTCGC
>JASHVN010000030.1 GCA_030044555.1 Xanthobacteraceae bacterium
CGGGGCCGAACAAGGTGTGCGTAGGGCGACAGTACCGCGTATGTGCGTAAGCTTTATTCCAAAATCCATTTGCTACGAGGTGAGCTGTCGCGCCGTCCGCCACCAGGACGGAGGCGAAGATGAGTTCGAGTTTCGCGAAGCCACTGACTGCCCGCAATGGTAGCGCCGCAGCCGGTTCCGATGCGCAAACATTTGCCGAACCCACCCGCGGGGCCTGCCCGCTATCGGCAGCGGCGGCGAGCGACCGCGATGGTCGCGGGCGCCGGCAGCGGGCGCTGTTGCTGGCGAGCTGCGCGCTCGTTATCGTGGCGATGCACGGACACCAGGCTGCCGCACAGGTCATTTGCGGAGCAAGCGCCGACGGCACCACCACCGGGCTGTCTGCCGAGGGATCCACGGCCGGCGGATCCAGCTTTGCATGTGGCGCCGGGGATAACGCCACCGACGGTGGCACCAACTCATCAAACAATGTCGCCGTCGGTATTTTCAGCAATGCCAGCGGCAGCAACGCGGGCAACGCAGCTTTCGGACCCGGTGCAAATGCAAGTGGATCCGGCACCGCGATTGCAGGCGCGATCACAAACGAGAATACCGCGACCGGCTTTGGTTCAAATGCGGCTGGCAGCAGTTCCTTCAACTCCGCCTATGGCTCGCATGCCGATGCCAGCGGCAATTCAAGCCAGAACAGTGCCTATGGACGTTTCGCGAACGCCTCCGGGCAGAGCAGCAACAATCTCGCGGTCGGCAACGGTGCCAACGGCAGCGGAGACAACAGCAACAACGTAGCGAGCGGCAGCGGTGCCAACGCCGGCGGCAACAACACCGAAAATACCGCCGTCGGCGCGTTTTCCACGGCCACCGGGACTTTTAGCGCCGCCTTCGGCAGCAATGCACGAGCGCTCGGCGCCAACTCCATCGCCATTGGCGGCAACACCAGTGGCGGCGCCGGCAACGCGGCCTTCGTTGATTCAACGTCCGGCAATGGCGTCGCCATCGGCAACCAGTCGATCATCAACGCCAACAGCAACAACAGTACGGCCGTCGGCTTCAACAACAATGTCACCGGCGCCAACTCGGGCGCGTTCGGCACCGGGCAGACGGTGAACGGCACCGGCAGCTTCGGCATCGGCGATCCAAACACGATCAACGGCAACAACACGTTCGTTACCGGCAACACCAACAACGTGAACACCGCCACCAATGGCGGCGCCGGCACCGCCGGCTGGGGCGACAACATCAACGTGGTCGGCTCGAACAACACGCTCGCCAATACGGCGAGCGCGAACGGCTCCGCGGTGCTCGGCAATTCCGACACCGTGAATGCCACCAATGCGATCGCCATCGGCAATTCCGTCACCGTAAGTGGCGCGGGCGCCGCGGCTGTCGGCCAGGGCGCCAGCGCCAATCAGATCGTTGCCGCTGCGTTCGGGCAACTCTCGGCCGCGAACGGCAGCGCCAGCACAGCGCTTGGCGCCAATGCACAGGCCGACGGTGACAATTCGATCGCGATTGGCGGAAATACCAGCGGCGGAGCCGGCAATGCGGCCTTCGCCAATGGCTCGGCAGCGATCGCGCTCGGCAACGGCGCGCAGGCCAACGGCACCGACGCCATCGCCATCGGCAACGGCGCGGTGTCGGCAGCAAACTCGGTGGTGACCGGGCCGGGCGCCACCGACAACGGCTTCGTCAACGCGTCGGTGTACGGCGCCAACGCGCAGGTCGGCGCCGCCGGCAACATCGCGATCGGCAACGGCGCCAGCGCCTCGGGCACCACGTCGGTTGCCATCGGCGAAATGAGCGTGGCGTCGGGCACTGCGTCCACAGCCGTCGGGCAGAGCGCAACCGTGCTGGCGACGAACGGCACCGCGATCGGCCAGGGCGCGACTGTGCAGGCCGGCGCAACGAATGCCGTCGCCGTCGGCCAGGGCTCGGTGGCGACCGCGCCGAATACGGTCTCGTTCGGTTCGCCGGGCAACGAGCGGCGGCTGACCAACGTCGCGGCTGGCGTGGCGCCGACCGACGCGGTCAACGTCGCCCAGCTCGACAGCGTCGCTTCCGGCATGTCATCGCAGATCGGCAATCTGCAATCGCAGATCAATACCAATCAGACAGAAGCGCGCGCCGGTGTCGCGCTGGCGCTGGCCTCGGCGGGCCTGCAATACGACAGCCGTCCGGGCAAGGTGTCGGTCGCTGCCGCGGTCGGCAATTTCATGGGACAGACCGGCGTCGCCTCCGGTCTCGGCTACGCGCTCGACGACCGGTGGCGCGTCAATGCGTCATTCACCGCGACGCCGCAGGTCGGCGATTACGGCTTCACCATGGGCAGTTCGTGGACGCTGAATTGATACGGGGCTCGGTGCGGAAATCTGCGCGGCAAATCCGGCGGCGCTAATGGTGCAGTGCAGACTTCAAGCTCCGACTGCGCGACGGCTCTCGCTTCGCGCTATATTCACTTTACGCGCGAGTGTGTCCTTCCGGCAACATCCAGGCTTGTTTCAGTCATCTAAAACTCGGCTTGGCGACGGCCGAGTCTGAAGAAGCGGCCGAACACGGTGTGCGTAGGGCGACAGTACCCCGTATGTGCGTAAGCCTGATACGAAGTGAGCTGTCGCGCCGTCCGCTACCAGGACGGAGGCGAGGATGAGTTCGAGTTTCGCGAAGCTACAGATTGCCGGCAAGGGTGGGGCTGCAGCCGATTTCGCTGCGCAAACGTTTGCCCAAGCGGCGCGCATGGCCTGTGCATCATCAGCAGCGGCGCGCGGCCGCGATAGCCGGCGGCGCCGGCAGCGGGCGCTGCTGCTGGCGAGCTGCGCACTCGCGTCGCTGGCTTTCGTAACGCTGCAACCGCGGGCGGCGCAGGCGCAATTCGTGTGCGTCGGCAATCCGGACGGCTCGGTGGTCGACCCAGGGGTTGGCCAAGCCCAAGGTTATGGCGCCTCCGTCGGGCTAGGAGGTTTCGCTTGCGGCTCAAACGCGAACGCCAGCGGCAGCAGCAACGTGGCGATCGGCTCCGACGTCGACGCCAGCGGCGACAGTAGTACCAATACCGCGATCGGGATTGACGCCACCGCCAGCGGCGCCAACAGCGAAAACATCGCGACCGGGAATGACGCCAACGCCAGCGGCGACAGCAGCGGCAACATTGCAACCGGCTCCTCAGCCAATGCCGGCGGCAACAGCAGCGACAACACCGCAACCGGCATCGGTGCCAACGCCAGCGGCGCCAGCAGCATCAATACCGCGACCGGCTTCGATGCCAATGCCAACGGCAACAACGCCAGCAATACCGCTTACGGGGCGTACGCCACGGCGACAGGATCCTACAGCTCCGCGTTTGGCAGCAATGCGAAAGCGCTCGGCGCCAATAGCATCGCCATTGGCGGCAACAACGGCACCAGCAGCGCGGCCTATGTTGATTCAACGTCCGGCAACGGCGTCGCCATCGGCAACCAGTCGATCATCAATGCCGGCAGCAGCAACTCGACGGCCGTCGGCTTCAACAACAGCGTGACCGGCGCCAACTCGGGCGCGTTCGGCACCGGGCAGACCGTGAACGGCACCGGCAGCTTCGGCATCGGCGATCCGAACACGATCAATGGCAACAACACGTTCGTTACCGGCAACACCAACAACGTGAACACCGGTACCAATGGCGGCGCCGGCACGGCCGGCTGGGGCGACAACATCAACGTGGTCGGCTCGAACAATACGCTCGCCAATACGGCGAGCGCGAACGGCTCCGCGGTGCTCGGCAATTCCGACACCGTGAATGCCGCCACTGCAATTGCGGTCGGCAACGCGAACACTGTGACCGGCGCGGGCGCCACCGCCATCGGCCAAGGCGCCACTGCCGGCGGCAGCGATTCAGTGGTGATCGGCAACAGCGTCACCGATAATGGCGGAGCCAATGCGGTCGTCATCGGCGTGGGCAGCGGCGCCGGCGCCAATAGCGTGGCGGTGGGCAACACGGCCAACGCCAGCGGCAGCAGCGGCGCCAACATCGCGACCGGCTACCAGGCCAATGCCAGCGGGGACCAGGGCAACAACGTAGCGAGCGGCAGCAGTGCCAACGCCAGCGGCACCGGCAGCAGCAACATCGCGACCGGCAACAGCGCCAACGCCAGCGGCAACTTCGGCGCCAACATCGCGACCGGCTATTTCGCCAATGCCAGCGGCACCGGCAGCGTCAATATCGCGACGGGCCTCTTTGCCAATGCCAGCGGCAACATCAGCTACAACATCGCAGTGGGATTTAATGCCAACGCCATAGGCAGCAACACCAACAACATCGCGATCGGCGCCGGCGACGCAGTGACAACGTTCGACGGCGTCGTCACGAACGGCGCCGTGGCCAGCGGCACCTATTCGACCGCCATCGGAACCAGCAGCGTCGCCAGCGGCACCACCAGCGTGGCCCTCGGCTTCAATTCGAATGCTAGCGGCGACAGCAGCCTGTCGCTCGGCGACAGCAGCAGCGCGGCGGGCCGTGTCGCCGCGGCGTTCGGTGCGCTCGCCAATGCGGCCGGCGACCAGAGCCTCGCAGCCGGCCCGAGCGCGTTCGCCAACGGCACATCGGCGGTGGCCTTGGGCAACGATGCGCAGGCCAACGGCACCAACGCCATCGCCATCGGCAACGGCGCGGTCTCGGCGGCGAACTCGGTGGTGACCGGGCCGGGCGCCACCGACAACGGCTTCGTCAATGCGTCGGTGTACGGCGCCAACGCGCAGGTCGGCGCCGCCGGCAACATCGCGATCGGCAACGGCGCCAGCGCCTCGGGCACGACATCCGTCGCCGTCGGCGAGATGAGCGTGGCGTCGGGCACTGCGTCCACGGCCGTCGGGCAAAGCGCCACTGTGCTGGCACCGAACGGTACCGCCATCGGCCAGGGCGCGGTCGTGCAGGCCGGCGCGACAAATTCGGTGGCGATCGGGCAAGGCTCGATAGCCACCACGCCGAACTCGGTGTCGTTCGGCACGCCGTCAAACCCGCGGGTACTAAGCAACGTCGCGCCGGGCGTGCTGCCCACCGACGCGGTCAACGTCGCCCAGCTCGACAGCATCGCGACCGGCATGCAAACGCAAATCACCGGACTGCAATCGCAGATCAACCGCGCCGATTCCGGGGTCGCCATGGCGATGGCCATGGGCGGCGGATTTTTGCCCGATAACAAGAAATTCGCGCTCGCCATGAATTACGGCACGTTCTCCGGCGAGAGCGGCTTTGCGGTCACCGGGCTCTACCGGCTCACCAGCAACACCGTGTTCAGCGGCTCCGCCGGCTACGGCATGGGGCCCGATGCCAGTCAATTCGGCGGCCGCGCCGGCGTGCAGTTCGCCTGGTAGGCGGCTATAGTCCGCTGCGTTCAAGAAGGAGTATGACGCGCGCATGGCTGCAAGCACCGATCAGCCGAGCCTGAGTCCGGGCTCGGTCGTCACCGCGCGCGCGGGGCGCAAACAAACAATCGCATGGCTTGCGGGACTGGCAGGACTTGTGGGACTGGCAGGACTTGCCGCGATCGTAGCGGCGCAAGCCCAACAGGCGCAGCAATCGCCGCAATGGCAAAACATGCCGCGCATGCAGCTCGAGCGGCAATTCGCCGGACCGCTGCAGGACACCATCATTCAGCGCTGGCGCGATCCGCGCGACGGCACCGTTTGCTACATTTATCTGCCGATCACGGCTGCGCATTCGGCGCCCACCGCCTCGGGCTTCGTCGAGTACGGCGCCAACACGATCGGCTCGATCAGTTGTTTTGCCGCGGCCGAGCCAACGCGAAGCGGCGCACCAAAGGCGCGGTAAGCCAAAAGCTTGTTAAGCCGGACCTTTGTTCGGGCGCCCAACGGGCGCCCGAACCGGACGTGATCTATCCCGCGATCAATGATGGCCGGCAGCCTGTCCCGCCATCGCCTGCTGGGCCTTGGGCGGGAAGGCGGGATTGACCTTGGTGCCGCGCAAGAGTGCGAGCGCCGTCTGCAACGCCGCGTCGTCTGCCGGCTTGGGGGGCACGTAGGACTGCGAACCCTTTTGCTCTTTCCCCTGGGCGTGGAAATGCCCAGGCAGGCTCGCCTCGCTGACCTCCTGCTGGCTCGCCTGCAGATCCGCGGGCACCTGCTCGACCACCTCGATATCCGGCGTGATCCCTTCGGCCTGAATCGAGCGGCCCGACGGCGTGTAATAACGCGCGGTGGTCAGGCGCAGCGCGCCATCGCCCGCTCCGAGCGGCATGATCGTCTGCACCGATCCCTTGCCGAACGAGCGCGTGCCGAGGATGGTCGCGCGCTTTTGGTCCTGCAAGGCGCCGGAGACGATTTCTGAGGCCGAAGCCGAGCCGCCATTGATCAGAACAATGAGCGGTTTGCCGCCGCTCAGATCGCCGCCCATTTTGGCAAAATACCGCTCGTCCTCGTCGGGGTTGCGGCCGCGCGTGGACACGATCTCGCCGCGGTTCATGAACGTGTTCACCACGCTCACGGCCTGGTCGAGCAAGCCGCCGGGATTGTTGCGCAGGTCGAGGATATAGCCCTTCATCTGGTTGGCCGGAATTTTCGCCGCCAGGGCCTTGATCGCATCGGTCAATTCAGGGGTCGTCAGCTCGTTGAATTCCGTGATGCGGATATAGCCGACATTGCCGCCCTCGGCCCGGAAGCTGACCGGGCGGTTCTTGATGATCTCGCGCGTCAGGGTCACGACGATCGGCTTCGCCACCTTGGGGCGCTGAATGGAGAGCGTCACTTTCGAGCCGGGCGGCCCGCGAAGCTTGCTCACAACGGTGTCGAGCGAAAGGTCGCTGACCGGCGTGCCGTCGACCTGAGTGATGATGTCGCCGGCGAGGATGCCCGCCTTGGACGCAGGCGTGTCGTCGATCGGCGAAACCACCTTGACGGCCTTGTTCTCCGTCGTGACCTCCATGCCGAGGCCGCCGAACTCGCCGGTCGTCTCGACCTGCATGTCCTCGAAGGCATGGGCATCCATGTAATTCGAATGGGGATCGAGACCCCCGATCATGCCGTTGAGGGCCGATTGGACCAGCTTGGTGGGGTCGGGCTCATCGACATAATCCTGGCGCACGACATCGAACACCTTGCCGAAGAGTTCCAGCTCATGGTAGCTCGCCGCCGCATCGGTCGACGGCGAAGCGATGGCCTTGGCGATCAGCGGCGCCACGGGCGGCGAGATTGACAGCAGCGCCAGGGCCGAGCCGACGGCTGCGCCGGCTATAAGACAATGAAGACGTTGCACTAAATATGCTCCTGTGGGCCGCCCTATCTGCGCCCTAATCCGCCATTGTGGCGCACTGACGACGGCCGTCCCTTTCGCCCTGATCTTATTAACTGGCAACTGGCAAGGGGTCGCACCCCTGGTTGCCAGACAATTGTCAGGGCACAAAGTCACTTGGACGTGACTATCCTTGTATCATGTCTTGAATGCCGCGCCAAAACAAAGGCGTGCAAAACTAAAGACTTGCAAAACTTAGACCTGCAAAACTTAGACCTGGATGGGCCGGAACAAGTCCGGCCATGACGGCTTCTGCCAAACCTAAAATCATCCCGCTCAAATAATGGCCAAACCTTCCAGGAAGACGCGAGTTCAGGAACCGTGTTCGTTCAGTCCAAAGGGAACTCCGGAGGAGTATTTTATCCCTTAAATCGCATGGACGGCCACAAGCGCAGAGAGAATTTGAAGTCAAGGATTGCCTTCGGCAACCGCCGCAGGCGGCGGCCCCTTATGGGGCCGTCCTTGAGTTCAAATTCTCTCTGCGCTTTCCTGCCTCCATGCGATTTAAGGGCGTTCCTGCTTAGCAGCGGCCGTCTCACATCTTTGCCGCACTCGGGATGATTTTAGATTTGGCGGAGTTTTGCACGTCTCTGTTTTGGTGCGAAAAACGCTCAGCGCGCCGCGCACGCCAGCATGCCGGCGAGGACGCCGAGGATGGCGCGACGCTGAAACGGCTTGGGGATGATCTCGACATCGGGAAATTCCGCGCCGATGCGGGTTGTGTCCACCTGCCCGGTGAAGAAAGCAAACGGAATGCCGTGGCTGATCAGTTGCCGCGCCACGGGCAGGCTGGTGTCCCGGCCGAGACGAAAATCGAGAATGGCGCAGGAAATATCGTTGGCATCGAGCTGCGCCGCCGCCTGCTCCGGCGTGTGGCACGGTCCGACCACCGCGGCGCCGGCTTCGGCGAGAATCGAACCAAGCTCCATTGAAATAATGAAGTCGTCTTCCACCACCAGTATCCGCGCCCCGTCCAGCGCCGGTCTCGGCTCAAGCTGTGTCAAGCGCTCCGATCTCCCCCCTCCCAAGTCCGACCTCTCCAGGCCCGGGCAACGGCAACGCGATGGTGCAGATCAGTCCGGCCCGATTGAACTCGCGTTTGACCGTCGCGCTGGGAATCCCGCTCTCGATCAAAGTGCTGCCTAGTCCGCTCGTTGTCGGCGTTTTGACTGGAGGTCCACCTCGCTCCTGCCACACAACTCTCAGGATCTGGAAATCGTTCCCCGGCTCGATAGTCCACGTCAGATTGACGGTGCCGCGCGGCCGCGACAGCGAGCCATGTTTTGCCGCGTTGGTCGCCAATTCGTGCAAAACCAGCCCGAACGGCGTGGCCAGCGTCGGCGGCAACAGAACGGGGTCGCCTTCCAGCCGCACGCGCTCCGCGCTTTCCGACGCGTGCGCCGCCAATTGGCTGCGCGCCAGCGTCGCCAGGTCGGCGCCCTTCCAATCCGTGCCGACCAGCAGGCTGTGGGCGCTGGCGAGAGCCGACAGCCGGCCGTCGAAGCGCTCGACGAAATCTTCGCCGCTCCTGCTCGTGCGCAGCGACTGATGGGCGATCGCCTGCACGACGGCGAGCGTGTTGCGCACGCGGTGCGCCAGTTCGCCGAGCAGGAGCTGCTGGCGCTTTTCCCATTGCCTGCGGTCGGTGACGTCGCGCGTGCTTTCCAGCGCCAGCCGCTTTCCATCGATCGCCCGCAGAACGATGTTCGTCTCGACGGTCAGCTCGCGTCCGTCTTTGGTGCGATGTTTGACTTCGCCGCGGTAGCTTCCGTCGGCCAGCAATTTGTCGCGCAATGCCGCGAACGAGGAGCCCGGCACTTCGGTGCGCAGAAGCTGGTCCTTCCGTTTGCCGAGAGCCTCCTCGCGGCTATAGCCGTAAAGCTCCTCGCTGCCGCGATTCCAGGCGACGACGCCGTTGTCGAAGTCCCAGATGAAAATCGGGTCGCGAGACAGGTCGACCAGCGTCTGCTGCTGGCGCAGCTGCTCTTCGCTGAGCCGCAGCGCGTCGTCGACGTAGCGGCGTTCGCTGATGTCGACGAACGTAATGACGACGCCGTCGATCTTGTCGTCGACGGTGCGGTATGGCCGCAAGCGCATGTCGAACCATTGTCCCTTGCGGCTGCGCACTTCCTGGCGGATCGGCGTCAGATCGGCGAGGACGGCATGGGCGTCCTTGACCAGATGATCGTAGTGAAGCTGGTGGGCAAAATCGGTGATCGAGCGGCCCACATCGCTCGGCGTGATGCTGAACAGCTCCGTGGTGCGATCGGTGAAGCGCTTGATGCGCAGGCTGGAATCGAGAAACAGCGTGCCGAAATCGGTCGCCGCCACCAAGTTCTGCAGATCGCTGTGCGCGCGCGAGATCGCTTCGAGCTTCAATTTCAGCTCGCTGTTGACGGTCTGCAGCTCCTCGTTGATCGATTGCAGCTCCTCCTTGCTGGTTTCCAGCTCCTCTGAGGTCGACCGGTATTCCTCGTTGATCGATTGCAGCTCCTCGTTGGCGGCGCGAAGCTCTTCGTTGGCGGCGTCCGATTCCTCGCGCACGGTGCGCAGCCGCGCCTGCGTCAGCTCCAGTTCCTGGGTCAGGCGCCGCACGGTCTCGTCGGTGATGCGCCCTTGGCCGCTCGCGGCGAGGACCTCATCGACGGCTTCGCCCTCGATGAACATGACCACGGCGGAGCGCGGATCGGCACTGTTGTCCTGCGCCGGCTTGACCAGCATGTGGATGCGATGCGGCACGCCGTTGAAGCGCACCAGGATCGGCAGGCTCAGCGTCGGCAGATTCTGCTCGAAGGCGCGGTTGAGCGCCGAGCGCAGTTCGAAGCGCAATTCCGGCCGCACCAGATCGACGGCGTCGCCGCTCAGCGGTCCGCCTGACGGCAGCAGAAAACGGCCGGCGTGCTCCGACAAATGAATGACGCGATGCGATTCATCGACCAGCAGCGACGGCGGCGCCGCATGCTCTATGGCGCGCCGATGCATCGCCGCCTCGCCCAAAGCCACCGTCGGGCTCATGGTGCGGCTGAGCTGAATGACCTGCTCACGCCCCCGCACCGGACCGAGCAGCCGCGGCAAGAGCCGCGGCTTATCGCCGGGGATGGCCGTGGTTTGATAGATCCGCGCGGTGCGATCAACGACGCGGAACAGCCCGGTCGGGTTTTCCCCCGATTCCGAACTGCCGAGAAACAGGAAGCCGCCGGGATTGAGCGCATAGTGGAATGTGCTGCAGACCTGTTCCTGCAATTCGCGATCGAGATAGATCAGCACGTTGCGGCAGGAGATCAGATCGATGTGCGAGAACGGCGGGTCCTTGAGCAGATCGTGAACGGCGAACAGCACGACGTCGCGCACTTCCTGCCGCACCCGATAATGGTCGCCTTCACGGGTAAAAAAACGCCGCAGACGTTCCTCGCTGACATCTGTTTCGATGGCCAGCGGAAAGCGGCCCTCGCGCGCCGCGGCGAGCGCGCGGGCATCGAGATCGGAGCCAAACACCTGGATCGGCGGGCGAACCTGATGGCGTCCGGCCTCTTCCAGCAGCAGAATGGCAAACGAGAAGGCCTCTTCACCGGTGGCGCAACCGGAAACCCATATGCGGATCGTGTCGTCCAGATCCGTGGCCTTGAACAATTCAGGGATCACCTCCCTGGCGATCTTTTCGAACGCCTCGGTGTCGCGGAAGAAGGTGGTCACCGAAATCAGAAGATCGGCGAGCAGCGCTTCGGCTTCCTCGGGATTGTCGCGCAGCACGTCGTAATAGCCCTGCAGGTCGTCGGCCCTGGTGACCTGAATGCGGCGCGCGATCCGCCGCACCACCGTGGAGCGCTTGTACTTGGAAAAGTCGTGACCGGTGTGCACCCGCAAATGGGCGATGATGCGCCGCAGCAGAGCCTCGTCGAAATTGCGGATGTCGGGAGTAGTGACGGTTTCCTTGATGCGGATGAGGTCGATCAGCCGCTTGGCCAGGTCGCGCGCCGGCATGACGAAGTCGGCGACGCCGGTGCTGATGGCGCTGCGCGGCATCGATGAATATTCGGCCTCGTTCGGCTCCTGCACGAGGATGATGCCGCCGGCTTCCTTCACCGCGCGGACGCCGATGGCGCCGTCCGAGCCGGCGCCGCTCAGGATGATGGCAAAACCGTCGCCAAGCCGTTCGGCGAGCGAGCGAAAGAACAGATCGATCGGCGAGCGCTGCCCGCGCGGCTCGTCGAAGGCGGCCGCCGAAACTTCATGATCGACCAGTTCGACGCGCCGGTCCGGCGGAATGACGTAAACATGATCGGCCTGCAGCCGATCGCGCGTGCCGATCTGCACCACCGGCATGCGGGTGCGCGCGGCGATGATCGCCGGCATCTCACTGCGATGCTCCGGATCGAGATGCACGACCACCACGAAAGCGGCCCCGGTGTGCTCGGGAAGCGCGGAGAAGAAGCTCTGCAGGGCGTGAATGCCGCCGGCGGATGCGCCGATGGCGACGATCACCGGCTTTGCATGATTGTCACGATCAGGCGCGGTTGAATCCTGCCGGCTCTTGTCCTCGTTGTCCGCCACGACGCGACTCCATGCCGCCAAGGCAGCAGCGCTGAGATTATCCAGAAAACCCGCGGCGGCGCCAGCAAGTTCCCGGCAGGCGCTGCGCTGAATTTTCCCGCCGGCCGAAATGCTCTGGAGCGCATCGCGGCGGCCTCTGCGCGGACGAGATCGGCGGCCGAATGATCCAGCGGCCGCCTCAATGCTTGGGAATGCCCGCCCTGGCGATGACCCCGCCCCAGCGGGCGATGTCGGACTTCATGCGCGCGGTCATCTCTTCGGGCGTGCTCCAGCGCATCTCCATCCCCATCTGTTTCGCCCGGCTTTGAATCTCGGGATCGGGAATGACCTCTTTCATCGCCGCGTTGAGCGTGGCGATGATCGGTTGCGGGGTTTTCGCCGGAACCGAGATCCCGTTCCAGCTGACCACGTCGTAGCCCTTGATGCCGCTTTCGATCACGGTAGGAACGTTCGGCAGATAGGCGGTACGCTTGGCGCCGGTTGAGGCCAGCACGGTTAGCTTGTTGGCGGCGAGCAATCCCTCCACCGCCGCGTAAAACTCGAACTCAAGATCGATATCGCCGCGCATGACCGCGTTGGCCATGTCGGCCGACGTGCGGAACGTCACGATCGTGGCCTTGATGCCGGCCGTGGTGAGGAACAGTTCGGCACCGAGATTCTGCGTGCTGCCCGGAGTGATGGTACCGATGTTGAGCTTGCCGGGATTCGCCTTCGCTGCGGCGATGACATCCTGCAGGGATTTCAGCGGCGAGCCGGGCCGCGTGACGATGAGCAGATCGAAGAAGGCGGCAGTCGAAACCGAAGCGAAGTCGGTGAGGACGTTGTAGGGCAGCTTGTTGAACAGGGCCTCGGCGATCGCGGTGTTGTTGCCGGTCATCAATAACGTGTAGCCGTCGGGCGCCGCATTGGCGCCGGCCTGCGCGGCGATGATGCCGCCGGCGCCCGGCCGGTTTTCAATGACGAATTGCTGCTTGAGCCTCGCGCCGAGCTTCTCGCCCAGAATGCGCATGCCGACATCGGCGACGCCGCCCGGCCCATACGGCACGATGAACATCACCGGGCGATTGGGATAGCTGCCTTGCGCCGAGGCCGGGGTCGCGGGAACGCCGGCCATAAACAGTCCCGCCGCGAACATTCCGGCAATGAGAATTCCGGCAATTATTTTCAGTCTGTGATGTGCGCGCATTGCGTCGCCCTCAGCCTCCCGTTCGATTTGCGGCGGAGGGTACGCATTGTGGTCCGCCCGTCAATTGTAACGGCGGATGGGAGCGGGCAGTCAGAGAAAGCCGTCGATCGCAATGGCAGGCATCTGGCGATCGGGGGGAAAGCGATAACCTAATTCAAACGCAGACACGCGCGGCGGTGGGGCACCGCGCGACCTCACTGCAAATGAGACATGCGCGGGTCGCGCGCGCCTGCGGCGGTTTGACGCTTTAGGGCAAGCGGCTTTACGGCAAGTGGTCGTAACCGGGGCCGAAGCCATTGAGGCTCATGGGAAAGCCGATGCCTTCCTCGGGCGACTGGAAAATAATGAAAGTCGACGTGTGGCCGTTGCGCAATTCGTTGATCAGATTGTCGTCCATGGTGATTTCGGCGATGCAGCCGTTGGGCAGGCATTTGACGAAGCCGGCGCGCCCGACATCGTTGTTATCGATCTTCAGGCCCAGCCCCGACGGCAGCAGGATGCCGAGCGGCGCCACCACGCGCATCAAGCGGGCCTTCTGATCCGCGGTTTTCAGCACGATGACGGTGAGGCCGACATTGGGCCGGTCCTCGGCCGTCACGCTCTGCATCAAGGCGCATTGCTCGTTCTGCGCGCCGGGGGGCGTCTCGCAGCGGATCTGCCAATCGCCATAGACAGAGCGGACGACGCCTTGGGCGCCCGCCGGTCCGGCGCCTGCCAGCATGAGCGCGAGCATGACCAAGGCCCCAACGGCCATCGACGCCAGCGGACGGGCACCAAGTCCGGCACCAAGTCGCGAGCCAAATCCCGCGCCAAATCCGGCGATGGGCCGCGGGCGCCATCGAAAATCGCAGATCGGCATGAAAATCTTTCCCCTCACCGGCCGCCCCCAAAAGGGCACTCAAGGCCACCCCCCCGGCAGGCCTCCACCCGAATCGCTGGCACTGCCGGCCGCCGGCCTACAGGGTGAGCCTGACCTGTCAAGAATGTTTCAAATCACCGCATTGTGGCTACGCCAAGGTGGCGCCGCTCGCTCCGGCACCGATGCGGGCAGCCAGCTTGTTCGACCGACCCGATGAGTGCATTGCAGCAGTCCGCGATTTGTGGTTTGAGAAAACAGGGATTCCCACAAGTCCCGCCGATGCCTGCAAGACATTCACACCCACAGGCTCCGCATCGGCCGCTCGCTCGCGGCACCAGGCCGGAGGGGGAACGACAGCAGGCAGGGTCACACCGTCGCGGTGTGCGCCGTTTGCGTTCGTGCGCTCATCCTTCGCGGTTTTGGCCGAGCTCTAAACAGGGAGCAGAGAGACAGATGAAGGTGTTCTCACGCTTGACCGCCATTGCGGTGACAGTCGGTGCACTGCTGGGGAGCGTCAGCGTAGCGCTGGCCGGGCTTGGACAGCCCTCGCCATGGCAAATCGGCTTCCAGGAGTCCGCCACGCCGGTGATGGACGACATCACATCGTTTCATAATTTCCTGCTCTGGGTCATCTTCGCCATCGGGGGTTTCGTCCTCGTTCTGCTGTTGATCATCATCGTGCGCTTCAACAGCCGGGCCAATCCGACGCCGTCGCGCACCACCCACAACACCCCGCTCGAAGTCCTGTGGACCATCGTTCCGGTCATCATCCTGGCGCTGATCGCGGTTCCGTCGTTCCGGCTGCTGTTCGTGCAGCTCGATGTGCCGAAGCCGGATCTGACCGTGAAGGTGACCGGCAAGCAGTGGTTTTGGACCTACGCCTACCCCGACAACGGCAATTTCGAATTCGACTCGCTGATGATCGCCGACAAGGACCTCAAGCCCGACCAGCTGCGTCTCCTCAGCGTCAACAATGAAATGGTCGTGCCGGTGAACAAGGTCGTGCACGTGCTGGTGACCGGCGCCGACGTGATTCACTCCTTCAACGTGCCGTCTTTCGGCATCAGGATCGATGCGATACCTGGCCGCATCAACGACACCTGGTTCAAGGCGACCAAGGAAGGCATCTTCTACGGCGAGTGCTCCGAGCTGTGCGGCAAGGACCATTCGTTCATGCCCATCGCGGTGCGCGTCGTGAGCGAGGACGACTTCAACGCCTGGCTCGCCAAGGCGAAACAGCAATTCGCGGCCGACGGACCCGCTACGCCGACCAATATGGTGGCGGCCGCCGCACCCGCGCAGTGATAGGCGCAGACTGACGACTGATCCGGCTCCGGTGAAGGCCAACGTTTAACGAAGGAACTGGCAATGGACGCGATGGTGGACACGGCACACGGCGATGATGGCGGGCATGCGATTCCGCACGGGTGGCGCCGCTACGTCTATTCGACGAACCACAAAGACATCGGCACCATGTACCTGGTGTTCGCGATTATTGCCGGCACGATCGGCGCCGCCCTCTCGGTCGCCATCCGCGCCGAGCTGATGTATCCGGGCGTGCAGATTTTCCACGACACGCACGTCTATGACGTGTTCGTCACCGCGCACGGGCTGATCATGATCTTCTTCATGGTCATGCCGGCGATGATCGGCGGCTTCGGCAATTGGATGGTGCCGCTGATGATCGGAGCGCCCGATATGGCGTTCCCGCGCATGAACAACATTTCGTTCTGGCTGCTGCCGGCCTCGTTCACGCTGCTGCTGATCTCGGTGTTCGTGCCGGGCGAACCCGGCACCAATGGCGCCGGCACCGGATGGACCCTCTACGCTCCGCTGTCGACCTCCGGTCATCCGGGCCCGGCGGTGGATTTCGTCATTCTCTCCATTCACCTTGCCGGCGCCTCGTCGATCCTCGGCGCCATCAACTTCATCACCACGATCTTCAACATGCGCGCGCCCGGCATGACCATGCACAAGATGCCGCTGTTCGTATGGTCGATCCTGGTGACGGTGTTCCTGCTGCTGTTGTCGCTGCCGGTGCTGGCCGGCGCCATCACCATGCT
>JASHVN010000212.1 GCA_030044555.1 Xanthobacteraceae bacterium
GCCTCCAGTCAGACCGAAACCGAGATCAAGACCATTGTCGCCAACCCGATCATGATGGACGCTTTCAGGCGCGGTCTTCCGAGCAGCGGCAAGCTTTTCCCCGACGGCTCCAAGGTTGCGAAGATCGAATGGTCCTTCAAAAAGAACGCCGTGGCCCCCTATTTCGTCACCGTGCCCGACGCCCTGAAAACGGTTGCGTTCATCGAGAAGGATACCAAGCGATTCCCCAACACACACGGATGGGCCTATGCCTCGTGGGATTATGATGCGGCCACCGACACGTTTAAGCCCGCCGCACTTGATCCAAGTGGTGCCGAGTGCGGCTTCGCCTGCCATACGATAGTGGCGTCACAGGATTACATTTTCACTGCGTACCCGAAAAGGTAACCGGGCCGCGGCCGAATGGCAGCAGTTTTGCCGCTCCGCTCGGCCTGACCGGGGAGCGGTCTTCTCGACGGAACCGCAGCGCGCATGTCAGGCGCTCTTGCGCAGATCCTGCGCTGCGGCGGTCGTCGGGGTGACGCCGCAGCCGATGGCATCGCTGTGGTGCAGCACGCCGTCGACCAGCTTGAGTCCTTCCCAGCGATCCTCTGCCAAACCATCAAACTCGGTCAGCTCCGAGGCGTACCAGATGCCGGGCAGCGCGGCGGCAAGCTGCATGGCGTGCGCGGCGAGCAGCATCGGACCGACATGCGCGCCCATGCGGTATCTGACGCCGCCCGCGTCGCAGATCTGTGCGGCAGCGAAGGTTTTGCGCAAGCCGCCGAGCTTGGTGATCTTCAGGCTGATCGCATCGACGATCCGTTCCCTGACCAGAATCATCACCTGATCGAGCGAATAGGCCGCTTCGTCGGCCTCGATCGTGATCGGCACGGCCTGCGTCACCGCCTTGAGCCCGATGAGATCGTTGGCCTTGACCGGCTGCTCGGCCAGATCGATGCGGCTTTCCGCCATCAGATTGAGCGCGCGGATAGCGTCCTTCACCGCATACGACTGATTGGCGTCAATGGTCAGATGCGCCTGCGGTCCGACCTCGGCGCGGATCGCCTCGACGCGCGCGACATCTTCCTCGACTTCGCCGTGCACCTTGATCTTGAAATGCTTCACGCCCTTGTCGGCCAGCATCCGGGCGTTCTTGGCCATGTCGGCCGGCGATTTGATCGGCAGAATGCGCAGCGAGGGAAATTCGCGCACCGCCGGACCGCCGAACAGATCGCAAATCGGCACGCCAAGGCGGCGCGCCAACAAATCGTGCAAGGCGCAGTCGATGCCCGACTTGGCCTGATTGTTACCGTGCATAAAGTGATCGAGCTCGTCGAGCAGAGCAGCAATCTGCCGCGAGTCGCGGCCGATCAGGCGTTTGGCCAGCCGGTCCAGCGCGCCCTTCACCGCCTCATGTGGCGCACCGTAGTGATTCATCGTCGAGGCGTAACCGTAGCCGATTGTGCCGTCCTCGGCGTGGATGCTGACGACCCAGCCTTCAGTCGCCGGGTTTGCGGCCAGCGCAAATTTCCAGTCCTTGTCCTTCTTTGGGAGAATCGATTCTTCGATGCGCACATCAACGATCTTCATCTGTTTCTCTCCCGATCATGTTCGTCTGTGAAGGGACAGCGGGGCGGGCCCAAGAACGCCTCATTACTGAATTCTTCGTCATTCGGCCGCGGTGGCGGCATGATGCAGCGGCTCGCGTAACCCGGCCCGCTCCATCCGGGGCAAGAGCTCATCTCTGATGTGAGGGAAATCACTGACGTAGTTGATCATGCCGAGCGCCAGTCCATCGAGACCGGCGCTGCTCAGGCGCTTGAACGTTTCCACAGCGTCGTCGTAGCTGCCGATGCACGGAAAACCGGCGCCGCTGATCAGGCGCGCCTTGAGCTTATCCTCATCGGCCTTGAGCCAGGTGTTGATGCGCGAGCCGCGCAGCTTGAACGCGTAGTCCGCCGCCTCCCAGTCGCCCTGCTCGTGAACGATATAATGATGGTAGTCCTCCGCCTCCTTGCGGGTACGGCGGACCATGAGGTGGCAACTGGCGAAGATATTGCGCAATTGCCCGGGCGGCGCGGCATCGCGAAAATATTTGAGCTTGCCGCGCAGATCCTCGTCGGTCGGCGGCACCGTCGTGAACAGACAATCGGCATTGCGCGCGGCAAAATCGCGGCCGGTTTCCGAATTGCCGGCGCTGACCAGGATAGGCCGGCTGTCCCACCACGGCTTCGGTTTGCCGAGCACGGCTTTCAGCTTGTAATAGTGGCCGTCGAAGTCGAACGGCTGGTCCTCCGACCAGACGCGATTGACGATATTGAGCCACTCCTCCGCATAATCGTAGCGGCCGTCGTGATCGCCGAGCGGCACGCCCATCATGCCGAACTCGATCGGATTCCAGCCGGAGACGACGTTGAGCCCGAACCGGCCGTGCCCGATATGGTCGGCTGTCACCATTTGCTTGGCGGCAAACACCGGGTTGACGAAGGCGACGTGGAGCGTGCCGAATGTCGTAATGTCGTGCGTCGACGCCAGCAGCCCGCAGGCCCAGGCGATTGTTTCGAACGTGGTGCCTTGGGTGTCGCTCTCGCCCTGATAGCCGTGCCAGCGTCCGATCGGCAGCAGGAACTCGAGCCCGGCCTCATCGGCAAGCTGCGCCGCCTTGACGTTATTGTCCCAGGACGCGTCCCAGCGCTCCGGCGCTTTGGTGAGACTTAAGCCGCCCCGACAGTTCATGCCGAACAGACCGAGCTTGAATTTGTTCTTGTTATAAATGCGGGTCTCATCTCTGCTCATGGGCGCTCCCTGCTTGCAATTCGCGCGGCGGGCAGGCTCCATCCGGTGGTGCTCGCTGCCATTGTTGACGGTCAGGTTATGCCGATCGCGCTCTCTCGAAAAGTCCCGCGGCGCGGTTGCGGACGCGGTCATGCCGCAAACTGCTGATTGCGCGTCAGCAAGTAGAACACCGAGCTGACTGCGGTCATCAGCGCGATCCACACCACGCCCATCGACGCGAGCTCAGTCACCTGTCCGTTCTGCCAGAGTTCGAACAGCGTCACCGCCATGACCTCGGAGC
>JASHVN010000213.1 GCA_030044555.1 Xanthobacteraceae bacterium
CGGCATCTGCGACGCCGAGACGGTCGATGCCGTGATCAAGGCCTCGTTCGGCCGCCGCATCGCCGTGCTCGGCCCCTTAGAGAACGCCGATCTCGTCGGCACCGATCTCACGCTGGCGATCCACGAGACGGTGCTGCCGGCGATCGACAGCCGGCCGGGCCCGTCGCCCTATCTGCAAAAGCTGGTCGCCGACGGCAGGCTCGGTTTCAAATCCGGTGAGGGCTTCCGCAAGTGGAGCCCCGAGGAGCAGGCGGCTTTGCGCGCCAAGGTCTTTACCCACCTCAAGGCGACGCGAAACGCATAGAGCTTGATCCAATTCGATTGAATTGGATCAAGCTCTAAGTTTTCCTTTGCGCATGATCTTATCCGAAAACCGGATTCCACTTTTCGGGATCATGCTTATTGTTTTGAGCATGATCTTATCCGAAAACCGGATTCCACTTTTCGGGATCATGCTCTAGGCGATCGCAGGCTCGCGGATGGTGCGCAGCGCCGGCATCACCTCGCTGGTAAACAATTCGATCGAGTGCAGCGCCTCATCGAGCGTCATGTCGCCGAAAGCGAATTGGCCGACGACGTAATTGCAGCCCGTTTCAGCAAGCTGCGCGGCCAGCAGATCGCGCACCGTCGCCGGCGAACCCGCAATGCCTTGCCCGCGTGCCATCAACGGTTCGAACTCCGCCGGACGTGGATGTGTCTGCGCGCGCCCGCGCAGCTGCGACAGATGAATGAAGCTATCAAACCAAGGCCGGTAGGCGCGGCTGGCGAGCCGCGTCGCCTGCGCATCGGTCTCGCCCACGACGATGAAACGCCCAAGCCCGATCTTTGGCGGCGGCGCGTCTGCGTGGGTTTCACGCCAGCTTCGCCGGTAGCTGGCGACGGTCTCGCGGATGTGGTCGGTCGGATCGAGATTGATGATGTTGAGCGCCTTGCGCGCCGCCCGTGCCGCGCTGTCCGGCGCGTGGGCGCCATACCAGAGCGGCGGATGCGGCTTCTGCAGCGGTGCGAGCTCCATCGGCACGTTATCGAAGGAAAAATGCTTGCCGTGAAAATCGAGCGTCTTGTGCGTAAGCCCGCTTAAGATCACTTCGACGGCTTCGTTGTAGACGTCCTGCGCTGTCGCCGGATCGGCGCCGAAATAGGCGAGCTCGATCGGAGAGGCGCCCCGCCCGAAGCTAAGCTCGAGCCGCCCGCCGCTCATCTGGTCCAACATGCAGATTTCGGAAATCAGCCGCAGCGGGTGATAGAGCGGCACCACGAACACCATCGGTCCAAAGCGCAGCCGCCGTGTCCGCTGTGCCAGGGCAGCGAGAAACACGTTCGGCGACGGCGCCATGCCGAGCGGTGTGGAATGGTGCTCGGCAAGGTGATAGGCGTAGAAGCCGGCGCGGTCATACGCCTCGGCGATTTTCAAGCGGTCTTCGTAGAATTGCGGTAGTGGCGCGCCGGTGCGGTCGAGGTGGTCGAAAATACCGAAGTCCATTGTGTCCGTCCTGTTGGGCGGACGACTGTAGCTGGGATGAAGCCGGGCGCAATGTCGCCGCTGCAGGTCAGGCGCGCAATAACGCAATCAGCTCGCGGCTGTCGGTGAGCTTCTCCAGCCCGGTCACGGCATCGACCAGCGCGTCCTGGTGCTTTTGCGCCATGACGTGACGCGTCAACTTGCGGAATTTGCTGACGATGTCGTCTGCGCTGGCGAAGGAGTGTTCGCTGCCACGCGGCGCTTCCCGCGTCTCCGTCTCGACCGAGCCATCGCGAAAATGGATTTCGAGGCGCACCTTGTGGCGTTGGCCGGCGCCTAGTGCGGTGATCGCCGGATCGTGCACGACTTTGACTTTCCGCGAGAGTTCGATCCGCGCCGCATCACCCACGCAATCCGGCTCGAACTCGTCGACAAAGACATCGCCCTCGATCAGCAATGTGGCGACGCAGAACGGCAAGTTGAGCTGCGCCGCCGTCAAGCCCGCCGGCTTATAGGCCCAGCCGACATGGTCGACGGTGACCTGCGAACCGTACACGACGATCTCCTTGATCTCGTCGAGCGCAAACGGTCGGCGTTTGCGGATGTCGGCGATGGCATCGAGCGTGGTGTGATTGCTGCCGACGCAGGAATAAAACTTCAGCGCAATGCCCATGGTCTCGAATTTTTGCCCAAGGCCGGCGCTCAGTTCCGCCAGATTGAAGCGATCTTGCGAGCGCGAGAAGGTCGTGCAGAAGCCGCCATAGGGCGCCTCGAACACGTCGACGATGCCGGTAAATCCGTTGTTCGCCAGCAGCGCCGCGTAAAGCCCGCTCTGCGCTGCGCGGCCGGCATGCATGCGCTTGACCATGGCGCCGTATTGCGCGGCCATCAGGCCGGATGATTGTGTGCCGGCGATGCCGAGCGCGTGCACCGTCTTGTCAATATCAAGCGAGAGCGCCCGTGCGGCTCCGGCTGCGGCGGAGAAAATTCCAACCGTCGCGCCCGAATGCCAGCCTTGACCGATATGCTCCTGGCCCATGCACAAGCCGACGCGCGGACCGACTTCGTAGCCGGCCACCGCGGCGGTGAGAAGATCGCGACCGGAGAGCTGAGCGTGGCTCTCCGCCACAGCAATCAGCGCCGGCAGCGTCACCGCGCCCACATGCAACACCGCCTTGCGATGCACGTCATCAAGTTCGAAGCCTTGAACCTGCGTGCCATTGACCAAAGCCGCATGCGGCGATGACAGATGCACGTCGGTTCCCCAGATCGAGGTCGTTCGCGCGGTATCCAACTTTTCCAGCGTCCCGCGCAGGATGCGGCACCATCCCAGATTGGCGCCGTAGATGGCGCAGCCGAGCGAATCGAGAATGAGGAGCTTGATCCGCTCGCGGATTTCGGCCGGAATCTGCTCGTAGTTCAGGTGCGAGACGAATTCGGCAAGCCTGCGGGTGTGGACGTTGTCGGTGTTGCCGTGCTCGGCCATTGCTCACACACCTGCGGCGGAGATGGAAAATGCGACAGCGTATAGTAGAGATGTGCTTGCAGCGCGTATAGGCGCGCTTTCGATCCCGCGGCGGCTTCAAGAGCCCGAATTTGACGATCTACGCCAAGCGACCGTGTGATGAAGCTGCGATTTCCTCGACTCGCGCGGCGCGCGATTGCGCGGCGAGTGCCAAGCCGTGGGTGCTCGTTGCGACGATCCTGGCATCGAGCATCGCCTATATCGACGAATCCGTCGTCAATGTCGCGTTGCCGGCGATCGAATCTGAACTGCAAACGTCGGTCGCAGTCATCCAGTGGCTCGTCAATGCCTACACGCTTTGCCTCTCGGCGTTCCTCCTGACCGGAGGCGCGGCCGGCGATCTCTTTGGCCGCCGCCTTATCTTCGTTATCGGGCTTGCGATCTTCGCCGTGACGTCGACCTGGTGCGGCCTGTCGCTGAACATCGCGCAGCTGATCGTGGCGCGCGCAGCGCAGGGCGTCGGTGCAGCTCTCTTGGTCCCGTGCTCGCTCGCGATCATTGGCGCCACCTTCGATGAAAGCGAACGCGGCAAGGCGATCGGCACCTGGGCCGGCTTTGCGGCAATCGCCGGCGCTGCCGGCCCATTATTGGGAGGCTGGATTGTCGATCATTTCAGCTGGCGATGGATTTTCTTCATCAACCCCGTGCTGGCGCTGCCGACGATATGGATCGCGCTCGCCAAGGTCCCGGAGAGCCGCGACGCACAGGCCACGGGCGCCTTGGACTGGCGCGGTTCGCTGCTTGCGCTGCTGTCACTCGGAAGTCTCGCCTTTGGCTTGATCTCCGCGCCGGTCTTTGGCTGGAGCAGTGCAGTCGTCATCGCAGCATTGCTGTGCGGCATTTCGCTGTTCGCGATCTTCATCTGGGAGGAAGCGCGCAGCCGGTCGCCCATGTTGCCGCTTGGGCTGTTTCGGTCGCGCACCTTCAGCGCGGTCAATTTATTGACGCTGCTCCTCTACGCCGCGCTTGGCGGCGCCTTCTTTTTTCTGCCCTTCGCGCTGATCCAGGTGCAGGGATTTTCCGCAGTCCTTGCCGGTGCGGCCTTCCTGCCGTTTACGCTGATCATGGGCACGCTGTCGCGTTGGGGCGGAGGATTGCTCGATCGCTTCGGCGCCAGGTGGCCTCTGATCATCGGCCCCGCAATTGCCGCGCTCGGCCTCGCGCTTTTGGCACTGCCCATCGGCGGCGGATCGTACTGGGGCTTTCTTGCACCGATCGCCGTCTTGGGATTCGGCATGGTGATCAGCGTTGCGCCGCTCACCGCGACGGTGATCGGCGCGGTTCCCGACCATGAGACCGGGATTGCGGCCGGCATCAACAACGCGGTTGCGTCGGTGGCAAACTTGCTTGCGGTCGCCGTCCTCGGCGCTTTGGCGCTTGGGCTCTATGGTGGTGCGCTGGACCGCGGTCTGGCCGCCCAGCCTGTGCCCAGCGAAGTGGCGCGCGCGGTTGATGATGCCCGAGGCCAATTCGTGATCGCGCCGGCGCTGGCGATGGTTCAAGGCAGTGACCGGCAGCTTGCCGAGAGCCTCATCAGAGAATCGCTGGCGAAAAGCATCCGATCAATGATGCTGGTATGTGCCGCGCTCGCCCTGGCCGGAGCGGCGAGCAGCACGCTGCTTCCTTCGCCGCGTCGTCAGCGGCC
>JASHVN010000214.1 GCA_030044555.1 Xanthobacteraceae bacterium
CCTTCTGCACCGCGGCCTGCTGCGCTTGGTCGCCGCCGGGCTGCTCGGAGATGCGGATCAGCACGTCGTCGGGGGCACCGAATTGCTGCAGCGAAAATTCGCCGAGGTTCAGCCCGCCAATGGTGGCGCGCATTTTGGCAAGATCCGCGGGGCTCGCTTTGGTCTGGGCTTCGATCAACGTGCCGCCGACGAAATCGATGCCGAAATTCAGCCCGTGGAAGAAGTAGAGCAGAATCGCCGCAATCGACAGCATCGCCGAGATGGGAAAGCTGATGCGCCGGAAGCGCATGAAATCGAAGCGCGTATTATCGGGGACGATGCGAAGGAGGCGCACTGGACTGCTTTCAAAAACGATCGTTTGGCGTTGGCATGAACTTTAAGCGAAAACCGTTTGCGCGAGTTTCAGATCGGCACCGTGCGCGGCCGCCACACCCGCACCCAATACGCCACGATCAGGCGCGTCAGCGTAAAGGCGGTGAACAAGCTCGTCAGAATGCCGACCCCGAGCGTCACCGCGAAGCCGCGCACCGGACCGGACCCGGCGTAAAACAGCACCGCCGCGGCGATGAAGGTGGTGATGTTGGAGTCAAGAATAGTGGCGAGCGCCCGGGTGAATCCGGCATCGATGGCGTTGATCGCCGTGCGTCCCGCGCGCACCTCTTCGCGGATGCGTTCGTAGATCAGTACGTTGGAATCCACCGCGATGCCGACCGTGAGCACGATGCCGGCAATGCCCGGCAAGGTCAGCGTCGCGCCGAGCATCGACAGCACGCCGAAGATCATCGCCACATTGACCGCCACTGCGATATTCGCGAACAGGCCGAACAAGCCGTAGGTCACGAACATGAAGAAGATCACGAGCCCGGCGCCCACATAGGCCGCGTGCTCGCCGGCCATGATCGAATCCTGGCCGAGGCCGGGTCCGACCGTGTTCTCCTCCACGATGGTGAGCGGCGCCGGCAGGGCGCCGGCGCGCAACAGGATGGCGAGGTCGTTCGCCTGCTGAACGGTGAAATTGCCGGAAATCTGCCCCTGGCCGCCGAGAATCGGTTCGCGGATCACCGGCGCGGATACCACCTGATTGTCGAGCACGATGGCGAAGGGCTTGCCGACATTCTGCTCCGTCGCCTCGGCAAATTTGCGTGCGCCCGACGAATTGAAGCGGAAATTCACGACCGGCTCGTTGGTGCGCTGGTCGAAGCCCGGTTCAGCATCGACAAGATCGGCGCCGGAAACGAGCACCCGCTTCTCGATGAGGTATTTTTCGTCCGGCTGCTGACCGTTCAGAACTTCAGAATCGGCTGGCGGATGCGTCTGTATCGCCTGCTCGGCGCTCATCGACAGATCGACCATACGGAAATCGAGCTTTGCCGTCTTGCCCAGGATCTCCTTCAGCCGGGTGGGATCCTGCAGGCCCGGAACCTGCACGAGAATGCGATCGACGCCCTCGCGCTGAATACTGGGCTCGACCAAGCCCAGCTCGTTGACACGGCGCTGAATGATCTCGATCGACTGGTCGACGGCTTGGCGAATGCGGTCGGTGAGAGCCGCGTCCGACGGCGTCAGCGTGACGAGGCCGCCGGTCTCAGTGATGTCGAGGCTGCGCTGTCCCGTTGAGCCGGCAACGCCGGTCAGCGGCTGCGACAGCTCCTGCAGCTTGTCGAGTGCGGTCTGCACATCGGGGGGACGCGTGATGTGCACCTCGACGCTGTTGCCGTGAATGGCGCGCCCGGTGAATGGGATGCGCGCCTGGCGCAGCACGCGCAGCACGTCGTCGTCGACCGCCTGCAGCCGTTCATGACGCACCGTATTGGTATCAACCTGAAGCAGCAGGCTCGAGCCACCCTGCAGATCGAGACCAAGCACGATGTGGCGCTGCGCCCAGCCGGGCCAGTGCGAAATCACCTCCTGGGAGAAGAAATTCGGCACCGCAAAGAGGCACACGAGCAGTGCCGTGAGCAGGATTGCCGCCGCCTTCCACCGCGTAAAAAACAACATGGAGCCCGATAGTCCTCGTTATCAGCGCAGCTGGCGCTCGCTTTCCGCCCCGGCAAGTGGGGCAAGAGAGCGCGGAACCGCTTTAGCTCGCGCTTTCTTCCTTCACCGGCTCGCCTTTGGCCCGCACCTCGCTCACGCTGGCGCGCAAGTGCCGTACGCGAACTCCGTCCGAGATCTCGATCTCGATGTGCTGGTCGTCCACGACCTTGGTGACTTTGCCGACCAGCCCGCCATTGGTCACGACCGTATCGCCGCGGCGCAACGCCTTGATCATCTCCTGGTGCATTTTCACCTTGCGCTGCTGCGGGCGTAAAATCAGGAAATACATAATGACGATGATCAAAATCAGCGGCATGAATTGGATGATCATGCTGCTGTTGCCGCTGGCGCCGCCGCCGAAAAAACCTTGGGCGAATGCAGGCGTGATGAACATTGCTCCTCCGAGGGCGCTTTAAAGGCGCGCCGGCCTGATCGAGAAGGGCCGAATTGGCGCGAAAATCGCGCGGACTATAGCGGCGGTTGGCCTAATTGCAACGCTGCGCAGCCAGGCCCTGCCGCCCTCGCCAGGGCAGCGCGCGTAAGCCGGTTCGGCCGCGCTTGCGGCCGTTTTAGCGCCCCGCTAAGGGATGGCCGCGAGAAAGTAAAGAATATCGCCCAAAGTAAAGAACATGGCCCAAAGTAAAGAACTTGGCCCAAAGTAAGATCATGGCCCAATCTCCTCAACGCTTTAGGGATAAAGCGGACGAAGCGATCAACGCCGCCACGGGGGAACCGGTCTCGCCCGAGAACGGCGACATCCTGCAGCGGATTGCCAGCGCATTGGAGCGTCTCGCTCCCCCTGCCCCGCCGGCCCCCGATTTTGCCGCGGCGGAGGCCTTCGTTTGGCATCCGGAAGGCAG
>JASHVN010000031.1 GCA_030044555.1 Xanthobacteraceae bacterium
ACGTAATTTCCGAAAACTTCGAAGTCTATAATCGTCATGCCCGCGCTTGACGGGGCACCCCATCGCGCATCGCGCGATGGGGACCCCGACGCGGGCATCCACGTCTTCAATGCCGTGCCAAAACAAAGACGTGCCAACCAAAGACGTGGATGGCCGGAACAAGTCCGGGCCATGACGGCCTCTGTCGAACCTAAAATTGTGACGCGCTAAAACAAAAATCGGGAGCAGTCTCTGCTCCCGATTTCTGGTTCCTGATTTTCTGAAGGCCGTTTGGCGCCTTAGACTAATGCGCCAGCACCGCGAGCAGCAGGAGCGCGACGATGTTGGTGATCTTGATCATCGGATTGACGGCTGGTCCGGCCGTATCCTTGTAGGGATCGCCGACGGTGTCGCCGGTCACGGCCGCCTTGTGGGCGTCGGAGCCTTTGCCGCCGTAATGGCCGTCCTCGATATATTTCTTGGCGTTATCCCAGGCGCCGCCGCCTGACGTCATCGAGATGGCAACGAAGAGCCCGGTCACGATCACGCCGAGCAGCATGGCGCCGAGCGCGGAAAAGGCCGCCGATTTTCCCTGCGGGCCGCCGCCGGCGATGAAATAGATGACAAAGTAGCCGACGATCGGCGACAACACCGGCAACAGCGACGGCACAAGCATTTCCTTGATCGCAGCGCGCGTCAGCATGTCGACGGCGCGGCCGTAATCGGGCTTGTCGGTCCCCTTCATGATGCCCGGCCGCTCGCGGAACTGGCGGCGCACTTCCTCGACAATGGACGAAGCGGCGCGGCCCACTGCCGTCATGCCCATGGCGCCGAACAGATAAGGCAGAAGCCCGCCAAACAGCAGACCGGCCACCACGTAGGGATTACTCAGCGAGAAATTGAGCGAGAGGCCCTGGAAGTACGGGTGGCTCGCGGAATTGGAGATAAAATAGTTGAGATCCTGATTGTAGGCCGCGAACAGAACCAGCGCGCCGAGGCCGGCAGAGCCGATCGCGTAACCCTTGGTCACGGCCTTGGTGGTGTTGCCCACTGCGTCCAGCGCGTCGGTGGATTTGCGCACCTCCTTCGGCAGTCCGGCCATCTCGGCAATGCCGCCGGCATTGTCGGTGACCGGGCCAAAGGCGTCGAGCGCGACAACGATGCCGGCGAGCGCCAGCATGGTGGTCACCGCAATGGCGATACCGAACAGACCGGCGAGGTTATAGCTCACCAGAATACCGGCGATGATGACCAAAGCCGGCAGCGCGGTGGCTTCGAGCGAAACCGCCAACCCCTGAATGACGTTGGTGCCGTGGCCGGTCACCGAAGCGAGCGCGATCGAGCGCACCGGGCGATAGTCGGTGCCGGTGTAGTACTCGGTGATCCAGATAATCAGCCCGGTCACCACCAGTCCGGTGACGCCGCAATAGAACAGGTCCGCGCCCGAATAGTCGACGCCGGCGAGCTTATCGAAGCCGATCAGGTAATAGACCACCCCGGCGATGCCGATCAGCGACAGGATCGCCGTGGCGATCATGCCTTTATAGAGCGCGCCCATGATCGATTGGTTGGCGCCGAGCTTGACGAAGAAGGTGCCGATGATCGAGGCGATGATGCAGACCCCGCCGATGGCAAGCGGGAACGTCATCATCCGCGTCACTGCCTCGGTCGACACGCCGCCATAGAAGAGCGCGGCCAGCACCATGGTGGCGACCGTGGTCACCGCGTAGGTCTCGAACAGATCGGCCGCCATGCCGGCGCAGTCGCCGACATTGTCGCCGACATTGTCGGCGATGGTGGCGGGATTGCGTGGATCGTCCTCGGGAATACCGGCCTCGACCTTGCCGACGAGATCGCCGCCGACATCGGCGCCCTTGGTGAAGATGCCGCCGCCGAGGCGGGCGAAGATCGAGATGAGCGAGGCGCCGAAGCCGAGCGCCACCATGGAATCGATCACGGTGCGATCATTGGGCGCCAAACCCAGCCAATGCGTGAGGAAGCTGAAATAGAGCGTCACGCCGAGAAGAGCGAGACCGGCGACCAGCATGCCGGTGATGGCGCCGGAGCGGAAAGCAAGCTCAAGGCCGCCGGCGAGCGAGCCGATCGCCGCTTGCGCGGTGCGCACATTGGCGCGGACCGACACGTTCATGCCGATGAACCCTGCCGCGCCGGAAAGGATGGCGCCAACCGCAAAGCCCACGCCAACGAGCCAGCCGAGAAAGTAGCCGACGATGAGGAAAATCACGATGCCCACGATGGCAATCGTGGTGTATTGCCGTCGCAGGTAAGCCTGCGCGCCCTCGCGCACCGCCGCCGCAATTTCCTGCATGCGGTCGCTGCCGGGATCGGCCTGCATCACCGAATAGGTGGCCCAGATGGCGAAGACGATGGCCAATGCGCCACACAGAACGATGAGCCATAAGATTTGCATAGGAACGACCCCGGTTTTGTTAGAAGGGCCGGAACTTTTTTACAGCCGGCCCCGAAGGAAAGCGCAGTTCGCGCAGCCATGCGCGCTCCGCACAAGTCGGCGCGGACATTGCACAAATGGCGGCCCCATGCAACGGCGGCAGCCGCTTTACGACCGGCTTTTACGCACATCGCGCAATGGGCGATCAAGCGCTGGGGCTGATCTGCTCAATTTCGGCTCCCCGGCGGGCGGCCCAGGGAGCTTCTCCATCTGGCGTGCCGTGCCCTCCCCTGGCCATATCAGCCTCCGCATGAGTTCGCTCGATAAGTTCACCCGCCAATCAGAACTGCAATGCCCCTTCGTGCCGAATCACCACCGAGCGGGCCTGATCGGGCGTGCGGGCGCCGAGTTGGCCGAGCGCCGATTGCGTTTCTTCGATCAAAAGATCGATGACGTGGCCGGGCCCTTCCTCGCCGAGCGCGCCAAGGCCCCACAAAAAGGCCTTGCCCGCAAAGGCGGCCGCGGCGCCCAGCGCATAGGCGCGCACCACGTCGGTGCCGCTGCGGATCCCTGAATCCATCATCACGGTGGCGCGTTTGCCGACCTGGCGCACGATCGCCGGCAGCACGTCGATCGGCGCCGGCAACGCCTCGATCTGACGGCCGCCGTGATTGGACACGAACATGCCGTCGA
>JASHVN010000215.1 GCA_030044555.1 Xanthobacteraceae bacterium
GGCACCAATCACGCCTGGAGCAATCGCACCAGCGAGCCCGCACTCGTGGCGTTTGTGTTGATCGACGCCGAGCCGCTCTGACGAAGTAAACGTCGAACGCAGTCATTCGATCGTCCTGTGGTGTGAGCCCATAGCGCGTTGCGCTCGTCTTAGACGGGCCATGGCTGGCCGCAAATGACGCGACTGCTGAAGTCGGCGTTTCGGCATGGATATCTTGCGGATGAAGGGGATCATCTCCATGATCGATGACGAAGCGCGATTCGTCGTCCAGGGCGTGCATATGCTGATCGAGGGCGCCCGTCAGCGCCCGTGGAAACCGAGCGAGAGGCGCGACAGCAGACTTGTCTTCATGGGGCGTGACCTGCCCGGGGACATTCTGAGGCAGGGTTTTGAGGCCTGCAGCACCTAACAGACGCCACTTTCCGGTGGGCATCCACTGGTATCGAGGCTTCCGGATGAAGAGAGCTATCGTCAATATCCTCCGTCTCTTCATCGCCGCCATCGGCTTATCGGCGTCGCCGCGATCTTTCGCCGCGGAACAACCTTCGGACGTCCCTGCTTGGCTGAGGGCCCATGTCGGCCAAGGCGAAGGTCAAATCGCCCAAGTCGTCTTGCAAAGGGCGCGCGCGCTTTACTTCAAAAAAATCCACGAGGGCGCGGTTAGAAATCCGTGCTACTTCGCCATGGATGCAACACGCCCAAACGATTTGGGTCATGCCGATTTGGGAGGCCGGTTTTACGTCATCTGCGAGTCCGACCGGTCGTTTCGTGCGATTTCGGCGGGTCACGGTGGCGGTCGCGATTTGAAAGGCATCGCGGATTTCGCAAATGGAAGACGGTGCGCGAAGAACTTCGGCAATGCGCTGGATTCGAGACTGACGGCCGGCGGCGCCTATGTGACAGGCGAGACGAAAACGTCTTTCAAAGGCTATTACCGCGCCGCGGCGAACCAAGACGCGGTTTTGATCCGCTCGTTCATTCAGTTTGACGGCGAAGGCGAAACCGCAAACGCCAGACAGCGCCTGATCGGTGGGCATCCGGCCGAATTGTTGAAGAACGTCTGCCTTCGAAAGGATCCACACAGTCCCTACGCGAACCCTGACGGCTACGTTCCGTTCGGGACGCTGGTGCAATACGCTGGCGGCCGCAGCGACGGCTGTACCAGTTGGTCGCCGTCCGACGCCAAGCAGATCATGCAGATGATCAAAGACAAGCCGACGACGCTTTACATCTATCCGCAGTCACATGACATCGACGCCGTCACGCAAGCGGTCAAGGCCGGCCGCTCGCTGTCGAGTGCAGGATTATATTGGAACGCTTCCTGCTTGAAGGAAATCGGCTCGCCGAAGTTCTGGTCAAAGGAAACCCTTGAACCGATCCTCGCCCAGTACAAGAAGGATCACCCGGCACCGCCGCCGGGACCGACGCCGCTTTGCAAGAAGCCATCGTCGTTCTGAGGTGCAAGCCGTTAGCGCGTCGTCTTCGAGGCGCCCAAATGCCTAGAGCAGAATGGGTTTTATTTGAATCGCCATTCTGCTCTGGCTTATTGTTGGAGCATGATCTTTTCCGAAAACCGGTATCCACTTTTCGGGATCATGCTCTAAATGGTCTTGCGATAGACGATGAAACCCGAACGCTCGGCAACTTTATCGTAAAGCCTTTGCGCGACGGCGTTGGTCTCGTGAGTCTGCCAGTACACCCGCGTCGAACCCGCCGCTCTGGCGCGATCGTACACGCCGTTAATGAGAGCACCGCCGACGCCCTGACCGCGCGCCTGTTCGTTCGTGAACAGGTCCTGCAAATAGCAGATCGGCCCGGCCATCGCCGTATGTCGGTGAAAGAGGTAGTGAGCCAGGCCGAGCAGCCGTCCTTCGCGTTCGGCGACCAAGGCATTCACCGGCTCGTAGGAATCAAAAAATCGCGCCCAAGTCATGCGCGTCACGTCGGCGGGAACCGCATCGGGACCGACGCGTTTGTAGAAGGCGTTATAGCCCTCCCAAAGCGGCAGCCACTGATCGAAATCAGCGGTCTCGACCTCGCGAATCTTTATTCCCATCCATCCACCTCCGCGCCTCGTCATCCTCGCAGCCCGGCACATACGGCCCGTCGTCGGCAAGGCAACGCAATTGATCCGGCATCAATTCGGCACCGACGCCATCTTGAACCGCGTTCAGTGACGCGGGGTGGTGACCGCAAAGAAGCGAAGCGAGCCGCGAACAACGCGGCCGCCTCCGGGGTGACGGAAATATTTATTTCCGGCCGTTGAGTTCGGGGACGTCATAGTCTTCCCAGCCCGGCACGTCCGCCACGTCGTAAAATTTCTCCCCGAACGGCCGCGTCGCGTCGATGCCGATGCACGAAGCGATCCGCATGGTGCGGTCGCGGGAAAGATCGACGGAAGGATCGGACGGTCCCGCGGGCACGTTATCGACGACGATCACGTCGCGTGCCGGCTGCACGCGGAACGCCAGCGCCCACTCCACTTCGGTCGAGGAATGCACGTCGATATCTGGATCGACGATCACCGTCCATTTCGGCCGGATGTTGCTCGACATTGCGTGGAGGATCACCTGCCGCGCCTCGCCGGCAAAGCGCGGCTCCATGGCGATCACCACGTAGAACGACACGCCCGCGGAAGCGCGCACCGACACTGCCTTGATGGTCGGAAACTGGCGCTTGAGTTGCCGCAGGAACGAAGCCTCGAACGGTATTTGCTTGAGGATATGGTTCTCGTTCACCGGCTTGCCGGTGAGCAGGCCCTGAAAGATCGGCTTCTTGCGATGCGTGATCGCGGTGATGCGCGCCACCGGCTTCTGTGAAGGGCGCGTGTAATAGCCGGTATATTCGCCGAGCGGCCCCTCGAGCACGGTGTTGTTGAGAT
>JASHVN010000216.1 GCA_030044555.1 Xanthobacteraceae bacterium
GGTCTCGCCTGGGCCCCAGGTGAACTTGTAATTCACGCCGACATCGACCTCGCTGACCTTGTTCGCCAAAGTCGCCGACAACTGCGAGAACGGCAGCGTGACGGTGGTCGGTTCGTAATTCGTATAGCGATACTCCGCGAATGCGTTCCAGTTCTGCGCAAAGGCGACGGCGACACCGCCGCCTGCGGTCCAGCCGCTGAGATAGGTGTTCACCGCCTCGTCTGTGCCCGCGGTCGCGAGGTTCAGCGCACCGGTGAGCTGTGTGCGGATGAATTGGTCGCTCGACCAAGCCCAACCGCCAGTGCCGTAGAACAATAAATTGTTGAACGCGTACCCCAGACGACCCCGCACGGTTTCGCTGTCAAACACATTGGTTTGGTTGGAGCTCGTGCCCGAAGCGTCAGTGATGCTAACTGTTTTCCTACTGCCGGAGGAGACGTCAGCCTCGACGCCCAGCACCACTCGGGACGGCAACATATAGTCGTAGCCGACCTGAACGCCACCGTGCCAATCGCCTATGCTGCCGAAGATCGGACCGGAGACGGTGCCTGTCGCCGTATTGATGGTACTGCCGTCGGTCTTGGACAAACTGTCGTTGACGCGCGCACCGAGGTGGAGCCCAGTCCAGTCGTAATTCGCCGCTGTGAGCGGGTCGGCCGGAAATGTACGCTTCATTTCGGCGGCCATCGCCGGAATGTTGATCGTATTGATCGTTTCCAACGGCCCAGCGAGCGTCAGCCGGAAAGCCAACGGTTCGAGCGGATGGTAGATATAGTCCATCACACCGTTGGCGCAGACCGCGGCAGGCACTGTGGACGCGCCATGTGCTGGATTGCACAGAGCGTACAGATTATCGCTGGTCACCAGTGAGCCGTAGGCATAGGTGTCCAGATCGGTCGTCGAGTTCAGAAGATTGAGAGCGTCGAGCTGGATACGCCAGCCATTGTCGAAGCGGTAGCCCACTCCGGCGTTGATTTCGTTCATTGGCGGCGATTGGAAGACGCCATCCTCGGTAAGCGGACGCGAGCTGATATAGCGCCAGCGCATGTCGCTGAACCAGCCGGTCTTCTCGCCGAGCGTGATGCCGGCTGAGGCAATCATCCAGGGCGCGTTGTACACATAGTTGCCCGGCGCGTTGCCGATCTGCGCCTGCGGATAGCCCGCCAGTGACTCGTAAAGCGCCTCTTGCGTCGTATCGAAACCGAGGAAGCGAGCGCGCGAAAGTGCCAAGTTGGCGTCGATATGGATCCAGGAAAACGGCCGGTAATCGTTGGTGAACTCGATGCCGGTGCGCTGGCTCGGCAAACCCGCCGTGGTATCGCCGGTGTCGCCGTCGAAAAACAGCTCGGAGTCCTGGTGGATGTAGAAAAGGCTGATCGAGCTGTCGAGGTTCGGGATCGCCTTGGTGCGAAGCCCGACCTCGGCGCCCCGCGAGCGCACCAAGAACGGCGAATTGCCCTCCGGCGTCGTCGGGTCGCCTGGCACTTCGGTTACCGTTGTGCTGCGGGCATCGTTGCTGTGATAACCCATGCCGGCGCCAACAAAGAATTCGGTCTTGGCGAACGGTCCCAGCACCATGCGGAATTTCGGGCTGCCTATGGCCTCTTTGGGATTTCCCGAATTCGCCGGCTGCAGAATGGAATCGACCGACGCGTTGTAATAGTCGCCGCGCCAGCCGAGCACCGTCCGCAGCCAGTCGGTCCAATGCACCGTGTTCTCGCTATAGATGGCGGCGTTGCCCTCGTTAATGTGGTCGTAGATGTAGGGCGCCAGCAACTGGCGCTGGTCCGAAAAATTCAACGCCGTAATGATATTGTCGTCACGGGTTTGCACGCCGACCACAGTCTCGGTCGGCAGACCGGCAAAAGTCGCGTCGAAGGTGCGCGAGGCGCCACCGCCGCCATAGATGCGGTCGTCGTGCTGGTGGAACTGATCGCCGTTGAACGGATCGTCGGTGACATAGGTGTAGTTGTTCCACAGATCCATCGAGTATTTGACGATGTAGGCATTGGCTTTCCACGATCCGTCGTCGGTGGTTTGCGCCATTCGCCCCGACAGCGAGAAACGGCTAGTGTCGCCGCCATCGGTCGGATCGTATGTGCCATAGAGGCCCATTTGACCGGTCGTATAGTATCGCAGCGGGTTCTGGTCGGTTGAATTCCAGGTGTTGGTATAGGCCATCGCGGTGAGCGAGAAGCCGTCGGTCGCCGTGCCCTGGCTGTAGCGCAGGAGACTGCTGAATTTTTTCATGTCGTCGGAATTGTCCCACGGACCGTCGTAGCCGGTGAATTCGCCGGCATAGAGCAGATTGCCGCTGCCGGCCTTGGTGGAACCGAGCGTGAGATATCGCTGATAGCCGCCACTACCTACCGTCACAGATTCGATGTTCTGCGGGACAGTGTCCACGACCGAGATGTGCAGGTTTCCGGCGTTTTCGAAATCGCCGACATCGGCCCAATACGGCCCTTTGCGGATGTCCAGTCCGCCGACCGTTTCTGGAATAAGCCAATTCAGATCGGTGTAGCCCTGACCGTGGGCATGTGTCGGCAGATTGATCGGGATGTCGTCCCAGAACACTGCAAGGTCGGTGCCGTGATCGAGATTCCAGCCGCGCAGATAGTATTGATTGGCCTTGCCGGCATCCGCATGCATGATCGCCATCAAACCCGGCGCCGCTTCGACGATCTCGCCCGGGCGTGCGATCGGACGGGCATTGAGATCCTCGCCCGAAACCGTCATCGAGCTTGCCATAGTTGGCGCCACCGCAGGCCCACCGCCGATACTCGGCGCGCCGGTCTCATAGGGCGAAGGCGGCGCCGCGGCGGCCGGTGCCGGCGGCGGCGCGCTGGCGGGAGCCGTCGCATTTTTCGGAGCGCGGGCGTGGCGTTGCGGCAGCGGCGGCTTGCGCTTGCCGGACACCGTGATGGTCGGCAGTTGCGCACCGCCTGACGGGGCTGGTGTGGGCGTTGCAGGAGCGGTGGTTGCAGGCGGGGTCCCTGCGGGCGCAGGCGACACCGGAATGATCGCTGCTGGCGTTTGATTACCCGCTGCTGGCTGTTGCTGTGGCGGTGTTTGTGCGAATGCCCCGCCATAGACTGACGTCAGCAAAATAGACGTGGACGCGAGCAAGCGCGCACGCAGCGACATGACGACCCCCGTTCTCGGGGAGACGAAACCCGGCAACGTCTCTGCGCGTCGACGATCCACGCGGCCCAGCAATACTCGGCGGCGATGGAGCGTACTCCCCGTTCCCGCCGGCGACACCCCGATTTCGTCCAGCGATTGCTCTCACCGTGCCATATCGAGTATGACGATGTCAATAAAACAGCATACTAGCGCAATCTGGCAAGCCGCGGTCAACAACCGCCCACCGCGGGCACGGGCACGAACGACGACGAACGAACAGGAGTCGGCAAATGAAATTTGAAGGCACGCAACAATCGTATCAATTCCGCGCGTTGCAGCGCCCTCGCCTGCCCACATTCGCGGCAATGGTCGGTGCGTTCGTCATCGTGATGCCATTTGTGCCCGCGGCGTACGCGCAGGGTGCGCCTGCCGCACCGCCAGCGCAGTCTGCAACCGCTCCCGTCTCGGCGCCGGCTGCGCAAGCACCCGCCCCCGGCCCGGCCGCCCAGCCGTCCGCTCCGCCCAATACCTCCCAACCCGACACCGCCCCGCCTGACACCGCGGCTGCGCCAGCGCAGCCCCCGGCTGCGAATGCCGCTTCGCCTGGTCCGCAAACCGGAGCGGACAACGCGCCTGACACTTCGAGCGCCACGCCACCGGCCCCGGCGGCCGGCGAGCCGTCGGTC
>JASHVN010000217.1 GCA_030044555.1 Xanthobacteraceae bacterium
ACGTTCTCGATCGCCATGGAGAAATGCGCGGTGTCGGCGTCGACTTCGATGCGGTGGGTGTTGCGGTCGAGCGCGGGGTCGGCCCAGATCTCGAGATGCGTGCGGTCAGGGCCGACGCCGGCGAGGCTGAGCGCTGCGGCGACGTTGACGTTCTGCGGAAAGCCGCGTGCGCCCTCGCGCGCGGTGCCGTCGAACACCTTGCGCGCCGCGTTCAAACCTTTGAGCGAAATGCCGCGCTCGACGAGATACGGTGCGCCATCGAGTCCGCCGGGCGGCTTGCGCGTGATCATGACCACCGAACGGATGGTGCCTTCGGCGGCGGCGCGCACGGCGTCAAGTCCAATGAGACCGCCGGTCGGCACCAGAATGCGCGCGCCGGTGTCTTTTGCCCGCGCGACCAGATCCCAGTTCTCCAGAAGCTGTCCGACCGAGAGCGGCATGAACAGCTTGCTGCGATCGATCGCCGAGAGGGCCACTGTGCGGAACAAAGCCGGCGGCAGGCATTCGACGACGAGATCGCAGCTTTGCGCCAAAGCTTCGACGGGAAGGAGCGCGATGCTGTCGCCGACTTGCGGCAGATTGCGTTTCGCCTTCTGCGCGTCGCGCACCGACACCGCCGTCAGCGCGAGCCCGGGAATGCCGGCCTCGATACGCCGCGCCACCTCGAGCCCCACCGCACCGAGGCCGGCCAAACCTACCCTGAGAGGCTCTCGCGCCACGTTCTTCTCCTGCCCTTCCGGCCGCACGCGCGGCCCGATACATTGCGTGTCTAAGCGCCGGCCGGACATGACGCAACACGGGCCCGCGCAACCGTCCGCTCGACAACGCCAATGAGCAAAACCCCGAGATCGTTCATGACCAACGTCAATCCCAATACATTCACCACGCGGCCGGAGATCGAAGGCACGTTCGGCGTGGTGACCTCGACCCATTGGATCGCCACCGCGGTGGGCATGGGGATTTTGGAGCGCGGCGGCAACGCTTTCGACGCCGCGGTCGCCACGGCGTTCACGCTGCAGGTGGTGGAGCCGCATCTCAACGGGCCGGGCGGCGATGTGCCGGTCATTCTCTACGACGCGCGCCGCGGCAAGCCGGAGGTGATTTGCGGGCAAGGCGTGGCGCCGGCCGGCGCCACCATCGCGCATTACCGCAGCGAAGGACTCGATCTGGTGCCCGGCACCGGGCTCTTGGCGGCTTGCGTGCCCGGCACGTTCGAGACCTGGATGATGCTATTGCGCGATTACGGCACCATGCGCGTCGCCGACGTGCTCAATCCGGCGATCGGCTACGCGCAGAACGGCCATCCGCTGCTCGAGCGCGCCAACGCCACCATCGGCACGGTCGCACAGCTGTTCCGCGACTACTGGCCGACATCGGCGGCGGTTTACCTGCCCAACAACGAAGTGCCGGCGACCGGATCGCTGTTCACCAACAAGACGCTGGCGGCGACCTACAGCCGCATCGTCAAGGACGCCGAAAGCGCGGGCGGCGACCGCGTGGCGCAGATCGAGCGCGCGCGGGCATCGTGGTCGAAGGGCTTCGTCGCCGAGGCGATCGACCGCTTCTGCCGCACGCAGGAGATCATGGACACGAGCGGCCGGCGGCACCGCGGCGTGCTCACCGCCGACGACATGGCGAAGTGGACGCCGCACGTCGAGCCGCCGGCCACTTACGACTATCGCGGCTACACCGTGTGCAAGACCGGGCCGTGGGGCCAGGGGCCGGTGACGCTGCAACAACTCGCGCTGCTCAAGGGTTTTGATCTCGACGGCCTTGATCCCACCGGACCGGATTTCATTCATCTCATCGTGGAATCCTCGAAGCTCGCCTATGCGGACCGCGAGGTGTTCTACGGCGATCCCGATTTCGTCGAGGTGCCGATGGCGACGTTGTTATCGGACGCCTACAACAACGAACGCCGCAAGCTGATCACCGACAAGGCCTCGCTCGAATTGCGTCCCGGCTCGATCGAAGGCTTCGGCGCCGTGATCAAATTGCGCGGCGAAAGCGAAGTAATGGCGGCGGGCGCCGGAGAGCCCACAGTCGGCCGGCTCGGTGCCGGCGAACCGACGGTGGGGCGGCTCGGCAACACCCGCGGCGACACCGTGCATTTCGACATCGTCGACCAGGCCGGCAACATGATCTCGTCGACGCCGTCGGGCGGCTGGCTGCATTCCTCGCCGGTCATCCCCGAGCTCGGCTTTTGCCTCGGCACCCGTGCGCAAATGTTCTGGCTCGAAGAAGGACATCCGGCCGCGCTCGGCCCCGGCCGGCGTCCGCGCACCACGCTGTCGCCCACCATGGCGTTGCGCGACGGCGAGCCGTACCTCGCCTGGGGTTCGCCCGGCGGCGACGGTCAGGATCAGTGGATCACGCAATTCTTCATGCGCCACGTTCATTGCGGCATGAACATGCAGGAATCGATCGATGCACCGGCCTGGCACAGCGAGCATTTCCCGAGTTCGTTCTGGCCGCGCACTGCGCGGCCCGGCGTGCTGGTGCTCGAAGGCCGCGTGCCGCAGACCAGTGTCGCCGAACTCAAACGCCGCGGCCATGTCGTCGAGATTGGACCGGCGTGGTCGGAAGGCAGGCTCACCGCCGCATCGCGGGTCGGCCGCCGGCGCCGCGCCGCCGCCAACGCCCGCGGCATGCAGGGTTACGCAGCGGGACGGTGAGACACGTTCAGCCGAGGAATTCCATGAGCGCGGCGTTGAACGCCGCCGGCTGCTCCAGCGGCGCCATGTGGCCGCTGTTCTCGATGATCTTCAACGTGGCGTTGGGAATAGTCTGCGCGAGCAAGCGCGCCGCTTTGCTGCACACGTAATCGAATTGTCCAACCATGACCAGCGTCGGCACCTGAACGGATTGGAGAACGCCGGTGAGACGGAACAACGACTTTCGCTTCGCCAGCACTTCCGAGAGCGTGAAGCGCAAGCCGTCGATCGGCGTCGCGCGGATCAATGCGGCCATGTGATTGCGCCGGCGCAGGTTGCGCCTTGCGTACACCTTGAAAAGTTCGCTGCGCAGCATGTCGCAGACAAGCTCATCGGCCTCGCCGCGCCTGATCAGATCGACCCAGCGGCGCGCCAGCGCCTCGATCTTCACCGGCTCATCGGCACCGGCGCCGACATCGGCGAGCACCAGACGCGAGACGCGCTCCGGCCTGCTGACGGCAAGCGCCAAGGCAGGGCCGCCGCCCAGCGAGAAGCCGACGACAGCCGCGCGGTCTATTTGCAGCGCATCGAGAACGCCGACGAGATCGCGCGCAAGGTGACTGGCGGAATAGCCCGTGGCCGCAGCCGGAGCGTCGCTGCCGCCATGGCCGCGTTGATCGTAAGCGATGACGCGGAAACGCTGCCTGAGGGCGCGGATCTGATGCACCCACATGCGCTTGCCGCAGCCAAGACCGTGCAACAGCAGCACAGGCGGACCGTCGCCGCGATCGCTGACGGCAATCGCCAGATCGCCGAGCTGAATCAGGTCGCCGACCTGAATTCGGTCACGCGGTTCGCCTATTCCCATGCACAGGACAGTAACGCATCGTCATCGCCGCGAAAGCAGAAATCCCCAAGCGCCGTGCTGGAGCACCGCTTCAGCGATCTTGATCTGAAACGCCGGGATTATGGGCGCACTCGCGTGGAGACGAGAGGCCTATGCCGCCACCGTGCCGAGAAAATCCTCGACCTCGCCGCGCAGCTTCTCCGTCGCTTGTTCGACCTGCTCGGACGCCGCGAGCATGGTTTGCGCCGAACTGCGCGTCTGGGTGACGCCGCCGGCCACTTCGTCGAGCGCCTGGACGATCGATTTGGCCCCGGCGGCGGCGCTGGCGACATTATGGGAGATTTCGCCGGTGGCCGATTCCTGTTGCTCGACCGAACCGGCCACCTCGGTCGTATAATAGTTGATGTCTTGCATCCGCTGGGTGATGGAGCGGATCGCGTTCACCGCGCTGCTGGTGCAGTTCTGCACCGAGAGAATTTCGCGCGTGATCTCCTCGGTTGCCTTGGCGGTCTGCACGGCGAGCGACTTCACTTCCGAGGCAACCACGGCGAAGCCGCGCCCGGCCTCGCCGGCGCGCGCCGCTTCGATGGTGGCGTTGAGCGCCAGGAGATTGGTCTGCCCGGCGATGTCCTGGATGAGCTTGACCACGTCGCCGATCTTGCTCGCAACCTGAGCAAGCGCCGAGATGTCATCATTGGTGGCATTCGCGGCCGCGGCGGCGCTGCGCACCACCTCGTTGGCCTGGGTGAGCTGACGGCTGATCTCGCGGATCGAGGTGCTCAGTTCGGCCGCAGCCGCGGCCGCGGTTTCCACATTGACGGAAGATTCGTTGGAGCCATGGACAGCCCCCTCGGTGCGCTTGAGCGTATGATCGGAGGTGGCCAACAGCGTCTTTGCCGCCGCCTTCATTGCGGTGGCGCTTTCGCCAACCGTCTTCAGCACGCTTTCGACCCGCTGACGAAACGATGCAATCGCCACATCGACGGCGCGCCGGCGCTGTTCGCGCTGGCGCAACGTGTCGCGCTCTTTTTCCGCGGACAATTGCTCGGTCACGTCGGTGTGCGTCGCCAGCCAGCCGCCACCCGGTGTCGGCCGGCCGACCAGCGCAATGATGCGCCCGTCCTTGATTTCGACCGTTTTGGTCTCGGTGCGGCCTTCCGCCACCTGCTTGAGGCATGCGGCGACGTAGGCATCCGGATCGCCGGAGAAAGTCCCCGCGGCACCCCGTTCGATCAAGAGATTGCGCAGCGGCGTACCACGCCTCGCATGCTCGGGCCGCAAATGATACATCTCGACATAGCGGTCGTTGCACAACACGAGCCGTGCAGCGCTGTCGAACATGCACAGGCCCTGGGTCATGTTGTCGAGCGCCGTCCTGGTCAGGCGGTACTTGGCGCGTATCCGCACGATGACGATGATCCCCGTCAGCGCCGCTGCGGCGAGCGCGAAGATGAAGCCCATAACAAGGCCGGATACCGTGGGGGACTCATTGCTTAACGCGCGCACGAGCCAGTCGGGCCCGACGAGCACGAAATCGGCGACGCCTACGGCGAATCCTGCGAGCCCACCGAGCGCGACCAACTCCCCGCGGCGGGTTGTCTTCGATAGCATTGCGGAAAAAGGCATCGCTGTGCCCCAAAATCAGTCGATGCAAGCTTTGCGCGAACCCGTTGTTTTGAGGTTAAGGATTGCTGAACGATTCCTTAACAAAAACTGAGCGGCGCGGTCCGACGCCCGCAGCCTGGTGGGTGGAAGCTGACGCTCGCCGGCGCGGGCGACAGCGCCGCGATAAGTCCGCCCCTTACTTGCGGTCGGCGCCGGGAAGGTTGCCGTTTCACGCTTCCGACATTATTGAGGCGGCAGACTCGTGGTGACGGGGGATTGTCCATGTTCCGGCTATCGGCCGCCATGTTTGGCGGCGCTCTCATCGGCGTGGCTGCGCTTGCCGGGTGCGCCAGCAATAACAATCCGTCCGCTGGCTTGCCCGGCCTCAATGAAAACCTGGCGACGGCCGACGCCAAGCTCGACGTCGACGCGGCACAGTCAATAATTTCAAGCTACCGCACCAATAACGGGCTCGGGCCGGTCGTCATCGATCCGGAACTGATGAAGCTCGCGAGCGAGCAGGCCCACGCCATGGCGGCGCGCGACAAGCTCGATCACAACGTCTGGCGCCCGTTCCAGCAGCGCATTCAACAATCGAGCTTTGACGCCACCGTCGCCGTCGAAAATATTGGTGCCGGCTACGACACGCTCGCGGAGGCGTTTTCCGGCTGGCGCAATTCGCCGCCGCACCGCGCCAACATGCTCAGTCCCACGGTGACGAAGATGGGCATCGCTGCGGTCTACGCGCCGGCTTCGAAATATAAAGTCTTTTGGTCGCTCATTCTGGCGCGGCCTGATGACCAGCGTCTGGCACGGCCCGAGGACCAGCGGCAAAGTTACGGCGCCGTCTCGATGGAGCGGTGATCAGACTTTCAAGCTTTCAGATCAACTCGAACATTTCGCGCCCGTACGTTCCGCGCGCCTCGTTCAGAAGCGGCGCGACAGCAGCGCGGAATTGAGCATGCTCGTCAGCCGTCAATTCGGTGATCTCGCAGCCTTCGGCCAGGATCGCGGCGCGCGCCTGCCGATCCTCCTCGATCGCCAGCTCGCGCTGAAAGGCGACGGCGCGTCTGATCGCATCCGCCATCGCCTGCTGCAGCTCGCCCGGCCACGCATCAAATGTGGGGCGGTGCAGAAAAATCGGCCGCGAAATGTAAAAGTGGTTGGTGATTGTATGGAAATGATGGAATTTGTGCACGCCGTAGGTCACGGTATTGGCGAAGGGATTTTCCTGCGCGTCGATGGTGCCGGCCTTGATGCCGGCGATCGCCTCGGTCAGATCGCAGCGGATCGGAATGGCGCCAAGAAGTTCGAACGTCTTGGCCTGTACCTCGCTCGGCAGCACGCGGATGCGCATGTCTGTGAGATCAGCCGGCACGCGCACGCGGCGCAGCCGGTTCGAGATATGGCGGAAGCCATTTTCGAAATAGCCGAGGATGCGGTAATTGACACGCTGCTCGATCTTTTCCGCGAGATATCGCCCCAGCGCGCCGTCGATGGCGGCGCGTGCGTCGTCTCTTCGCTCGAACAAAAATGGCAGATCGACGAAACCGAGTTCGGGCACGCGGTCGGTCAGATAGCTCGACGATTGATAGCCGAGGGTGAGCACGCCGTCCTCGACCAGCCAGAGAATCTCCTCGGCACGGTAGCCGAAATCCATGATGTTCCAGACATACCTGACGCTCACGCGGTCGCCGAACGTCTGCTGCAGCGTATCGCCGACGAGCTTCAGCGCACGCGAGAACGACGTGGTCGGCGGGCCGTAGCCGCCCATGCGGATGGTGATCGGATCATTCATCAAGCGGGTTCCAAATGCGCGCCGTCAGGTGGCCGGGCAAGCTATCGGGGAACATCCGAAGTTTATCAAGGGAATCGGAACGTACGAAATCCCGGCGAAGAGCCGGCAAGCGCAGCCATCCATGTGAATAGGGACGCCCAGCGCACTTATTTGTGGAGCCAGTTGCGGACGGTCTTGGCGGCGGAAATGGTTGACGCACGCGCCCTTTCCATCCGCTGGGCGAGGCCAAAAGGCGCTCGCGGCCGCACCGCCACCAAAAGATCGTGCAGCGCCAGGCGCTCGCTCCATGTGCGATTCATCACCACGTGATCGGCGGTTGCACAGGAATCCGTGTGCGCGATGGCGGCGTCCTCGGCTAATCGCTCGCTCACCAGTGCGGTGAGCATGACGCCGGGCGAAAACCGCGCCTGCGCCTCGTCGTAGGCGATCTTCCAAAACCAGGCGCCATCGCCGCTGCGCAACGTGATCGCAGCGGCAATCGGCAGTCCGTCGAGGAGAATACGATCGATGGCCACTTTATGCTCTGCGGCGAGCGCGGCGACTGCGGTCTTCAAGAAGCCGCGGACGTCGTCATCACAGGCCGCCGCAGTACCGGCCTCGCCTTTCCAGCCGCTCGCCTCGAGTTCTACGAAATCGTCGATCGCCCGCTTCACATCGGCGGGACCGGTCGCCGTGGTGAACAGCACCGCGCCCGCTTCGCAAAGGCGGCGCACGGTGCGGCGCAGCTCCCGGTACTTGCGCGGACCGAGCCCTCGCTCGACGTAGCCCGACCGGTCACCGTCCGGCGCCAGCAGCGCGCGTTTGTGCTGATTGAAATCAGCAGCAGGCATCCGCGCGCGACGCAAGACCGTGCGCAAAGCCGCCGCGAACGGACCCTCCTCCGGCAGAAACGGCAGCAGCAGCAATCCGGAAAACCGCGCGTCATCGGCAAGATATGCAAGCCAGGCGGCGAGGACCGGCTCCGCCGCTTCGCTCTCCACCAGCGGAACGCCGAGGGGAGCAAACGGATGCGTCCATCCGACCAGCACCGGCAGCTTGAGGCCGTAGCGCCGCGGCTCGATCCGCGCTGGGAAAAAGCCGAGCAGCTTGCGCGGCTCCGTTCCCGACCACACCAGCACCGCGCCGACATCGTGCCCGAATACCGGTGCGGCCGCGCTCACGAAGGCTGGCTCGTAGAACACATTGGGCACCAGCGCGCGGGCGGCAAGCGCGCGCCATTCATCGGCGATGGCATCAAGCTGCAAAAGCTCGCGCCATTCTACGGCAAACGAGTCGATCGCATAGCGATCAGCCACGGTGGCCCGCCGCACGCTGGCGATCGCCGCGGCCGCGTCGAAGGATTGCGGCGCGGGTTCGGTCGGCGCTTTGACCGTCATGGGCGCCTCAGCGACCTTTGTGCCCACCAAAGATGAAGCAGTGAAAGCCGAGCCGGTATTTGGCGATTACGAACAGAGCAACCGACTCGCTGACCAGCGTGATGGCGTTGGCGATCGCGGCGCCCTCGATGCCGAAGCGCGGCACCAGCAGAAAACACAAGGCGACGTCGAGCGCGAACGCACTGCCGTAGACGACCGCACAGCTGCGCCGTTCGCCGAGCATGTTGAGCAACCGCTCTGCCGGGCCGACCGAAGCGCGGGCCAAAAGCCCGATCGCCAGGATGAACATCAAACGATAGCCGGAGACGAAATCGTGGCCGAACATCCACAGCATCGGCCGCCCGACGGCGAGCAGCAGCAAGACCGAAGCCAGCGACGGCCAGAACGTCATCTTCACCGCAACGGCGAGAATATCGGCGAGGCGCTTGCGGTCGCCGGCGACGTGAAACTCGGCGAATTTATGCGCCAGCGTTTGCGCCACCGAGAAATAGATAAAGGCGACCAGCGCCATGGTTTTGGACGCGGCGTAATAGATGCCGACCTCGTTCGGCGGACGGAAGATCTGCACCACGATGACGTCCGCGTAGGTCAGCAACAGAAAGAACGCTTCGACGAAGAAAATCGGCACCGAGGTGGAAAGCCAGGAGCGCACCGCGTAGGCCTTGGGTCCGGGTTCAACCACCTTGACCAGCCGCCGATTGAGCACGACGGACTGACCGATGGTGACGCCCCACCACGCCAGCACCGCCATAAATATCGCGGTCACCGCGTCTCTCGACAGCCCGAAGACGAACGCGCAACTAAGCAATGCCAGCAGCAGCATTTGCCGCAACACGTAGGCAGGACTCAGTCCGAGATTGACCCAGCCGTAGGAGCGCGCAATTCCGCTGAACACTTGCGCCAATCCACAAATCGGCAGCGCGGCGCAGGCGATGTAGAGCGGCACCACGGTGTAGGCGGCGAGGTAAGGCGACAGTAGCTTGACGAGCGCCGCCGCCGCGAGCGTGATTGAGGTGGCGATCAGCCCCGCCAGCCAGGGGCCGCCCCTAATGAAGCCGCGCAGCAGCGCAAAATTTTTTAGCTCGTTGTATTCGGGGATGAGGCGCTGCGCGGCCGAGCCGAGGCCGAGGTCGACCATGCCGCCGAGCACCAGCATCCACGTCCAGGCGTAAATGTAGATGCCGAACTGAAAGCCGCCGAGCCAGCGCGCCAACGCGATCTGCGACAGGAATGCCACCAGCGCACTGAGGACGCGGATGAGAAAAGCGGCGCCGGCGAGCCGCCGCGCCAACGAAGAATCGCTGCCGTCGGCGAACAATACGCGCACCCGCGCCGTCGCACCGGCGAGATTTGGCCAGGACGAACGCCACAATAAGCGCGAACGCGACGCGTGCTCGGAACCGACGGATGCCACAACAACCTCTGTGCCGCCGTAGGCGGGACATGAGGGGCACATTTAGCAAGGAAGCGTTAAGAATAGGTTGGACGAAATTAACAATTGCTTGGGGATTTCGCAGGCGACTCAGACGGCTGCTTTCTCCGCGGCAGCAAGCGCGGCGGCGACGAGACGCCGCTCATCCCCCCCAAGCGGGCGCTGCGGCGCAATTGGATCGCCAACCTCGTAGCCTTGCAGTTCCAGCGCCGCCTTGATGCAGGCGGCAAGGTTAAAGCGCGCAAACACTTCGTTGATGCGCCATAATTGGTGCTGCAGTTCCATCGCTTGCTGCCATTGTCCGCCGCGGCAAAGCTCATAGAGCCGCACACTCTGCCGCGGAACGACGCAGGCGGGACCGGCCATCCAGCCGACGCCGCCAATCAACATGACGGCGGCGGGAATGTGCGCCGACGCCGAAAAAACCTTCAGCCCCGCGCAGCGGTTCATGATCGAAAGCAGCCGCCCGGTATTGGTCGACGCGTCTTTGATATAGCGGATACGCGGATGCTCGCTCAAACGGGCGATGACGTCGAGCGACAGATCGGTGCGTTGGAATTGCGGATTGGTGTAGAGCACCACCGGCACCTCAACGGCGTCGGCGATGCCGCGGAAATAAGCTTCGACCTGCGCATCGGCGAGCGGGAAATAGGATTCCAGGATCGCCAGGATGCCGTCGGCGCCGAGCCTGGCGTACAGCCGCGCCTGCGCCACTGCATCCGCCGTCGCCGTTGCGGCCACGCCGGCGACGACCGGAACCCGGCCGGCCGCCGCCTCAATGGTCGTGCGGACAATCGCCGCGCGTTGCTCATTGTTGAGATACGCGAATTCGCCGGTTGAGCCGAGCGGCGTGAGGCCGTGCACGCCGGCGGCGATCAGATCGTCGGCAAGCCTTGCGAGGACACCGGTTTTGACACGTCCCTCAGCGTCAAACGGGGACACGAGATAAGGAAAGACGCCGTGGAAATCGGGCATTCTGTCGTCCTGCCTGAGGGCCAGCAGCGAAGACCGTGCACAAATCAATTCGGCTTGTAGCGCGCCATGGCGTCGCTCCAAACCTTTGCCCGGTCGTCATCGAAGACCAGCGCCGGATCCTCGGGCACCAAATCCCAGGCGCCTTCG
>JASHVN010000032.1 GCA_030044555.1 Xanthobacteraceae bacterium
AACTCGAATGGGAACTTTAAATCCAAAAACCACACCAGTGTGGTGGATTTGAAGTTCCTAAGATCCGGCGGCAAACTCGAGTAGGGACTTCAAATCCAAAAAACCACACTAGAATCATTAAATTGCTAGTGTCCCTTTGATTCCGAAGTTCGCATCAAAGCAGCCGCCAGCACATGCGAACTTCGGAGTCGGGATACTAGTATCAAAGGACCACTAGCAAATATAAGCGCTAGTGGAGCTTTGGATTTGACATTCGCTTTACGAGTTAGCGGCTAGGTGGGTAGCGAATGTCAAATCCGCTCCACTCGCTGACTCCGCCTTTAATGTACCGCAGGCCGCAGGGGACCTCCACCGGGAGCCGCAGCGGGCCGAGTTCCTCACTTGCCGGCACCGCGGGTACAACCCATCTCGGGGCCGGAAACGGCATTGATTAACGCAACCTCAAGGGATGTTGGCTAGCTACTGGGAAGCTCCTGAGCAAGTGGGAGAATTCCGAACTGACACGCGGGCCACATGGTGGCCGCGGTAGCGCACCTGCAACGTCTCACTTGGCAACGCTGAACGATTGGCGATGACGGTTCTCGCTCTGGTCTGTTTTCTCGGCGGTATTGCCGCGGCGGTTTTGTTTCGCCGCCTGTGGCCGATGCTGGGCGGGCGGCCAAACCAGGGGCGTCTGCTCGTCATGGCGTTGAACAACATGACGCAGGGCGTGGTGATGTTCGACCGTGCCGGCCGCCTCGTTGTCTGCAACAACCGCTACCGCGAAATCTACGGGCTGTCGCCGGACATCGTGAAACCCGGCGCCGACCTCGGCGATATTGTCCGTCACCGTTTCAAGACCGGCAGCCTGCATCGCGATCCCGAGCAGTACCGCAACGAGCTTCGCGACCTCATCAGGACCGGAGCGACGCAAACCTTCGTGGCTGAGCTCGACGATGGCCGCTCCATCGCCATCGTCAATCGGCCCATACCCGGCGGCACGTACTGGATCGGGACGCACCATGACATCACCGAGCGGCGCAGGGTGGAGCGGCAGAACGCGTTGCTCGGCGAGCAGGAATCACGCCGCGCCGTCATCGACGAAGCCATTTCCTGGTTCCGCCAGAGCGTCGAGGGGGTCTTAAACACCGTGGCCGAGGGCGTCGCGGCGATGAAATCGACCGCGGGCGTGCTGGCTTTGACCTCGAACGAGACGACCACGCGCAGCGAAGGGGCGGTGCAAACCTCCAATGAGGCGTTTGCCCGCGTCGCGACCGCCTCCACGGCGGCGGAAGAGCTGTCGCGATCGATCGCCGAAATCAACCGCCAGTTGTCGCGCGCGAGCGACGTCGTGCGCGCGGCCGCCAGCGAGGCGCAATCGACCAACGCCGAGATCGCCGGGCTGGCGCAGGCGGCGCAGAAAATCGACGACGTCGTCAAGCTCATTCAGAGCGTCGCCGGGCAGACGAACCTGCTGGCGCTCAATGCCACCATCGAGGCGGCACGCGCGGGCGCCGCCGGCAAGGGATTTGGCGTCGTCGCCTCCGAAGTCAAAGCGCTCGCCGTGCAGACCGCGAAGGCGACCGAAGTCATCGCCGCCCAGATTGCGGCCGTGCAATCCTCGACGCAGAGCACCGTGCGCGCCATCGCCAGCATCACGACCCGCATGCAGGAAATTCAGCAATTCACCGCCGCGATTGCCGCGGCGATCGAAGAGCAGCATGCGGCCACGAACGAGATTTCAAACAATGTCTCGGTGGCCGCGTCAGGCACGAAATCGGTGGTTTCCGACCTGCAGCGCGTCTCCGCCGCCATCGCCGACATGCGCAGTTCCGCCGATACGGTGCTGACGGCGTCGGCGGCGGTCGAGAAGGCGGCCGACAGCCTGCGCGGCAGCGTCGACGGATTCCTGGGCAAGGTGGCGGTCTAGCTTTACAGCCCGCCGATCACATCGATTCGCTGCCAAACGACGCGCGTTCGACGGCATGCGGCGGCAAGACCAGCCGCTCGACCAGGCCGATCAGCAAAAACAGCACGACGCCCAGCACGGTGAGCGCGACGATGCCGGCGAACAGCAGCGCCGTATCCATGTTGCCGTTGGCGATCAGCAACAGATAGCCGAGGCCGCCCTGGCCGCCGACGAACTCGCCCACCACGGCGCCGACCACCGCGAACGTGATGGAAATCTTCAGCCCGGCGAAGATCGACGGCATCGCATTGGGCAACTGGATCTTGAAGAAGGTCGCCAATGGCCCGAGGCCCATCGATTGGGCCAGATAAATCTTCTCGCGTTCCAAGGCGGCAAGTCCCATCGCGGTGTTGATGACGACGGGGAAGAAGGCGATGAGAAACGCGATCAGCACTTTCGGCAGCAGGCCGAAGCCGAACCAGACCAGGAACAACGGTGCCACCGCGACCTTCGGCACCGCCTGCGACGAGACCAGCACCGGATAGACCGCGCGGGCAAAGGGCCGCCACAGATAGATCGCCAGCGCCAGCGGCACGCCGACGGCGACGCTGAGCGCGAAGCCGAGCAGAATTTCGATGGTCGTGCTCACGCTTTCCTTGAGGAGCACTGCTGAATTCGTGGCCATCGACTGCAGAATGGCGCTTGGCGCCGGCAACAGATAAGACGGGATGGAAAGCGCCCGCGTGGCGGCTTCCCAGATCGCAAGCGCCGCCACCATCATTGCGATCGGATAGACCACCGCGCCGATGCGGTCGCGCCGGGCGCGCTGCCGGCGGCGGCGTTGCACGCCGGCCTCAAGCTCCCCGCTGCTTCTACCGATCGGCGCTACCGTATCGGTCATGGTTACTCTCCTTGCCGCGCCCTCAATGTTCGCGCAGCACGCCGCGCGCCAGGAACAATTCCAGTATCTGCCGGCTGTAATCGGCGAATTTCGGCGTCTCGCGCATCGCCAGCGTCCGCGGCCGCGGCAGATCGATATCGATGATGCGATCGATGCATCCCGGCCGCGGCGTCATCACGATGACGCGGTCGGACAGGAAAACAGCTTCGGCGATGCTGTGAGTGATGAACAAAACAGTCATCCGCCGTTCGCTCACCAATGCCTGCAAGTCTAAAACAAGCTGATCGCGGGTCAAGGCATCGAGCGCGCCGAACGGCTCGTCCATCAGAAGATGATCGGGGTTATGGATGAGCGCGCGGCAGATCGACACCCGTTGGCGCATGCCGCCCGACAATTCGTGAGGATACCGGTCCTCGAAGCCCGCAAGCCCCACCGTCGCCAGGAGCTGCCGCGCGCGCAGCTCGGCGTCTTTGCGGTTCATCTTGCGGGCCTCGGCCTGCAGCATGATGTTGCCGAGCGCGGTGCGCCAATCGAGCAGTACGGGATTCTGAAAAACGATGCCGATGTCGGTGCGCGGACGATCGACCGTGTGGCCGTCGACCCGCACCGCACCGCTCGACGAGGGAATGAGTCCGGCGGCAATCATCAACAGCGTGCTTTTGCCGCACCCGCTCGGACCGACGTGGGATATGAACTCCCCGCGCCGTTGCGCGAACGACACGTCATTGAGCGCGCGCACTTCGCCGTCGCGCGTTCCATAAACCTTGGACAGGTTCTCGATGCGCAGATACGCCTGCTGATCGTTCGCAATTTGGTTCATGAGGGGCCCGATTCCAACATTCGCATCCGGTTTCGGCACGCGCTCATGCAATGTCAGAAGCAAAGGACCACGCGCAGATTCGAGTTCGTGTGGGGCTTTGGCTCTGACATCGCCATCAGAATTCGTGGCTGGATGGGTCGCGAATGTCAAATCCGCTTCACCGGGTTAGCGCGCTGCTTAAGCCTCCTGCGGCGGCTCGTTGCTGCAATGCAAGAGATGCGAACGCAAGATACTTGAAAGCAAGACCCGTGCCGGGGCTTCGAGCGATGTTGCCGGCGCCCCTTGGCGCTCAGGCCGATTGCGGCGGGACATACGCGGCGCCAGTGG
>JASHVN010000218.1 GCA_030044555.1 Xanthobacteraceae bacterium
CAGGACGCCAGCGGCGAACTCGCCGCCATGGATATCGGCGCCGCTTTGTGGGGCGCGTTCAACTATACGGGCGAGTTCGGCAGCGGCATTACCAAGCCGGGCGCCATCGGCTGCCAGTATGGCTATGTGAATGTGCGCTGGTATCCGGGCAGCGAGGTGTTCGACAAGGCGCGCGCGGTCGGCCTTGCGGTCAAGGACTGGCAGGACGTGATCCTGGTCAACATGCTGGGCAAGCGTTTCTACGACGAAACCGCCGGCCACTACACCTACTCGACCTATAAGAGCGTCGATCCCTACGAGCCTTACAGCTATCTCAACGCCAAGAGCGTCAAATACAACCCCGCCAATTTCATCAATGCGGCGCTCGCCGGCATTGGCGACGGCCATAACGGCGGCGGCCCGATCTGGGCGATCTTCGATGCCGAAGCCGCCGCGCGCGAGAAGTGGGAGCCGAAGCCGCCCTATGTCGATTGCGACGCCGGCTTCTTCTTCAGTGCCGACACGATCGGCGAACTCGCCGCCAAGATCAAAATGAAATACCAGCGCCTGCCAATGCCGCCGCAGCATCTTGCCGACACGGTCGCGCGCTATAATTCATTTGTCGACGCCGGCAAGGACGGCGACTTCGGCAAGCCCGCGCCGCGCTACAAGATCGCAACGCCGCCGTTCTACGCCGCTTGGGCGACGCCGGTGGTTCACGACACCCGCGCCGGCCTGCGCATCAACGCGCGCTGCCAGGTGGTCGACCGGCGCGGCGAAGCGATCCCCGGCCTTTATTGCGGTGGCGAATCCGCGGGCGGCTTCTCCATGCACGGCCTGCCCCGCGCCACCTGCCAGGGATTCATTGCCGGGCGCAACGCGGTTCTGCAGAATAACGCGGCCTGACGGCGGCGCAATCCCGACCGATTGCTGCCGCATGGTGGCGCGATGGAGAGAGCACTCATTCGTTTCTTTCAGCGCCTCCTGGTGGTGGCGCTGGGCGTTATGACTGTCTGGCTGATCGTCTTCGTCTTTCGATTGGTCGACCGCAGAGCGCCGTCGGTGCTCGCCGTCGCTTTCAGTTATGTGGTTGCGGCATACGTCATCCTGCCACGCAGCGTTCAGCTCGGATTGAAGATCCTGCATCGCCAGCGCGTGCCGAGCTATACGCTGACCGGCGACGGATTGCCCGGCGATCCTGTCAATCTCGTTCTCATCGGCACGCATCGGCAGCTTTGCGCCGCTTTCGCCGCCGTCGGCTGGGCCGAAGCCGATCCGCTCAATCTCAAAAACGCATGGCGCATGGTCCGCGCCTTTTTGCTCGATTCGCCCTACCCCACGGCGCCGTTCAGCACGCTCTTTCTGTTTGGACGCAAGCAGGATATCGGCTTTCAAAAGTGCCTGGATGACAGCCCGCGCCGACGTCACCACATCCGCTTTTGGGCCTTGAGCCTTGCCCACGAAGCCCATCTCGGAACCGCAAGTTTCTGGAAAAGCGCCAAGCCGCCGCCGGCCGGCGCGCCGGCACTTTGGGTCGGAGCCGGCACCAAGGACACCGGCCTGTCCTTCACCCGGCTGACCTTTCAGATCACCCACGCTACCGACGCCGACACCAACGCCGAGCGTGACTTTATTGTCGCGCAGCTCAGCGCAATCCGCCTCATCGAGGAGATAACGACCTACCGGGCCGGCCAGCACCTGCTGACCAAGCAGGTCAACCACTACGTCACCGACGGTGAGGTCACGGCGGCGAGATTGGTTGTCGAAACTTGAAGGCGGCAGCCGCGTTCAGGTCCATTCGAAGGCCTTGCGCGTGGCCTTCATCTCCTGGCCCGGCGAACGGATCATCAGAAACTTGCCCGACCACACCCTGGCGATCGTCCAGCGGCCCTCGATTTCGGTGCCGTCGCCGTTGAGCGCGCCTTCGTAAAGAATCGGAGACTGATGAAACACGTCGGGCCGGTCGTAGGTCTTGGTGAAAGTGACTGAAGCATCGCGGCGGAACCCGGCCACGCAGGCATAGAGCGTTGCGCCGGAACTGCCGGCAAGCGTGCTTGGCTCGTGCGTCGTTCCGGACAGCGCGCCGCCGCTTTCGATCAGCGTCGCTACGAACGAGGTCGATCTGCCGTCTTGATAGGTATAGAGGCCGTTCCAAATACCGGTCAGGTTCCGCTTGCTGTCGCAAACCCGCCCGGCCATTAGAGCATCCCGAAAAGTGGCGTCCGGCTTTCGGAAAAGATCATGCTCCACCGATGAGCGAAAACGGGATGGCCACACGAAGATTAAGCCATCCCGTTGAGTTGTCACCCCGTGTGGTTGTCACACTGTCGTCTGCGCCATGCCCGGCTTGGCCGGCGTGAGCGCTTCCTTGGCTCCGTCCTTGAATGCCACGTCGGGCGGCAGCACGATCGAACACGACCGGATCTTTTGATGCGCGGGATCGACACCAGGCGGAACGGTGCCTTTGTCGACCAGCGCCTTGGCGGCGCGCATCAAACGATGCCGCGCCATGATGATGCCGTTGTCGGTCGAGACCAGGTTCTCCTTGGTGCGGTCGCAGACCGGCCCCATGCTTTCCTGCAGTGAAGCGTCCTGCATGGCGAAGCCGGCGACGCCGCTATAGGTCTTGCCGGCGCGCTGCGCCGCGCGGTCGATCAGATAATCGTTGTCCTTGTTGGCGAGCGGCCGAAACTCGGCGTCGACCTTGCAGTGGACGCCGGCGCCATCCTTCATCGCGTCGACTTCGGTCTTGGTGAGCGCACGAACCGGATGGAAGTCGTAGGACCACGCCCAGCAATTTTCGTTGTCGATCGGCACCCAGAAATGGCCGTGGATCGGATGGTCGCCGCGCGGCGGGATCATGGTGAAGCACGGCATCACCCAGGGCGTGATTCGCCAATAGTACTTGCCGCTCTCGGCGTTGCGCCGGGCGCCGATGAACAGGCCGCCGGGCATTTCGACCACTTCGAAATACGGCTGCATGTCGGAGAGATTGTATTGGTTGCCCTTGGCGCCCTTGAACAGCGGGTCGGACGAAAGGTCGCCGCGGTGCAGAAACGACACGTGGCTCGAATCGATGCCACCCTCCATGGCCTGCAGCCAATTGCACTCCTGCAGCCGCTTCGACACGAAGGTCTGCTCCGGCGGCACCATGGCGAATTCCCACTCCGGCAGCGGCGGCTTATTTTCCGGCGGTCCCATATAGGCCCACAGCACCGCGCCGCGTTTGACCAGCGGATAGGACGTGAGCTTGATCTTCTTGCAGAAACCGCTCTCCATCGGCTCGGAGGGGACGTCGACGCATTGGCCGGTCACATCGTATTTCCAGCCGTGATAGGGGCAGCGCAGCCCGCCTTCCTCGTTGCGCCCGAACCACAGCGATACGCCGCGATGGGCGCAGAACTCATCGATCAGGCCATAACGGCCTTCGGAATCGCGGAAGGCCAGCAGGCGTTCGGAAAGCAATTTCACCCGCACCGGCGGGCAGTCGTTTTCGGGCAATTCCTCGGCGAGCAGCGCCGGAAGCCAGTAGGCGCGGAACAATTGCCCCATTTGCGTGCCGGGGCCGGTCTGGGTCAGAAGCTCGTTCTGTTCTTTTCTGAGCATTGTATATGTCCGTCATCGATCCGTTCTATGAGAGTAAGGATTCGGGGTTCCACGGGCAAGCGGCGCCTTCGCGCAGCCGCCTTGCCTCGGCGCGGTTGCCCCACGCGCGCGATTACGCTAATTCCGCAGCGCATCAAGGCGAGGTTTGGAGAGCAGCGATGGCCGACCATGGCGAACTCGAATACGCGACTGCGGAGGGCAACGACTATGCCGCCCACGAGCAGATGTATCGCAACTTCGTAACGCTGGTGAAAGTCGGCCTCATCACGGTCGCCATCATTGTAATTCTGCTAGCCTATTTCATCGGCTAAGTTAGCCGTAGCCGGCCCCCATGGCCGACCGGCGAGACACAAGCTGCCTCGCGGTCGGCTGCACATCCGCCGGCCTGGGGAGGATTCATGAGGGTCGCGGTTGTTGCCGAAACGAATGCGGACGAGCCGCGGGTGGCTGCGACCCCTGAAACCGTCAAGAAGATGATCGGGCTCGGCGCCGAAGTCGCCGTCGAGCCGGGCGCCGGGGCCAGATCCGGCATTCTCGATGCAGATTACACCGCTGCTGGAGCGGCAATGTCGCCCGACGCGGTCAACGGCGCCGACATCGTCCTCATGGTGCGGCGGCCGGAGCGTGCGGCGCTCGCCCGCTTGAAAAAGGGCGCGCTGGTCATCGCCATCATGGACCCGTACGGCCACGATGAGGCGTTGCGCGCCATGGCTGACGCCGGGGTCGTTGGCTTCGCGATGGAGCTTTTGCCGCGCATCACCCGCGCCCAGGTGATGGACGTGCTGTCGAGCCAGGCCAATCTTGCCGGTTACCGCGCCGTCATCGATGCGGCGGCCGAGTTCGGCCGAGCGCTGCCGATGATGATGACCGCGGCCGGCACCGTCCCGGCCACCAAAGTCTTCGTGATGGGCGCCGGCGTTGCCGGCCTGCAGGCGATCGCCACCGCGCGCCGCCTCGGCGCCATTGTCACCGCGACCGACGTGCGGCCCGCCGCCAAGGAGCAGGTCGAAAGCCTCGGCGCCAAG
>JASHVN010000219.1 GCA_030044555.1 Xanthobacteraceae bacterium
GATCGCGCTCGCCCGCGACGGCATGACGGTCACGGCGCAAGTCACGACACAAGTCACGACACAAGGCTTGGCGCCGCCGCCATTCGACCCATCGCGGCTCAAGCGCTGGCCGTCTTCGGCAAAAATATTTTTCAAGGCCGACGGCAGCGCCTTCACCCCCGGCGAGCGGCTCATACAAACCGATCTCGCCAATGTGCTCGAAGCCATCGCCAAAGGCGGCCCGCGCGCCTTTTACGACGGCCCGACCGCACAGAAGATCGCCGCCGCCGTGCAGGCGGCGGGCGGCGTCATGACGACCGGCGATCTGAAAAATTATCGCGCGGTGGAGCGCGTGCCGGTGCGCGGCACTTACCGCGGCTACGATATCGTTTCCATGCCGCCGCCGTCCTCCGGCGGCATCGAACTCGTCGAGATGCTCAACATTCTCGAAGGTTACGATCTCGCCCATGACGATCAGGCGCAGGAATTGTTTCTGCTCGCCGAGGCGATGAAGCGCGCTTACGCGGATCGCGCGCTCTATCTCGGCGATCCGGACCGGGTGAAGAATCCGCTGACGCGGCTGACATCGAAGGAATACGCGGCGAAGTGGCGCGCCACGATCGACCCCGATCACGCCACGCCGGCGAGCGCCATCCACGCCGGCGGCATGGCCGATCCCGAAGGGCGCAACACCACGCACTTTTCCGTGGTCGACCGCTTCGGCAATGCCGTCGCCAACACCTATACGCTTAATTTCAACTACGGCCTCGGCATGGTGGCCGACGGCACCGGCATTCTGCTCAACAACGAACTCGACGATTTCGCCGCCAAGCCGGACTCGCCGAACGCTTTCGGATTGACCGGCTATGAGGCCAACGAGCCCGGCCCCGGCAAGCGGCCGCTGTCGTCGATGACGCCGACGATCGTGCTCAAGGACGGCAAGCCCTTCCTCATCACCGGCTCTCCAGGCGGCAGCCACATTACCACCGCGGTGCTTCAGGTTATCGTCAACGTCATCGACCGCCGCATGGACATCGCCGATGCGGTGTCGGCGCCGCGCATCCACGATCAGTGGATGCCCGATCAGGTTTCGACCGAGCCGGGACTGCCGGATGGCGTATTGGCCGCGTTGCAGGCGCACGGCGACAAGATCGTCCCGCAGCGGCCCTTCACCTCGGCCAATTCGATAGCGATCACGCCCGGCGGTCTTGTCGGCGCTGCCGATCCGCGTGAGGGCGGCGCGCTGGCGGTGGGATACTGATCGGCATCGGTCGCACATGCGCCGGCGCGGCGGCGGCCCTTAGAGCTTGATCCAAGTCGATTGAATCGGATCAAGCTCTAGATTTTTCCTTTGAGCATGATCTTTTCGGAAAATCGCTACGCACTTTTCCGGATCATGCACTAATGCGCTGAGACGCCGATCCGTTCGCCGCCTTGGTTCTTGTCGATGATCGTATGACCGCAGACCAGGACGTCGTCGCCTTCCTGCCAGTCAGCAGCCTTTGATTGATCGTCGTCATGGACGTCATACGACGCGCCTGAACTGAGAACGATCAGGTCTCCATCTTCCGAGATGGTATCGATCGTCTCGCGGTCACAAGCCGCGCGAGCAGGCGTTGCCAAATAGACCGCCAGCAAGACGGAAGCGGCCACACAGCCGGTCCGCATGAATACCCCCAACCAGCCCCGGCAGCATCATTCCGCAGCGATTGCGTGAGGGCAAGAGAGCGGCGCCGCTTGAGAGGCGATTTGCCAAAAACACAATCCCCGCTATTCGCTCGCGAGCGAACGGCGATCCGCCTGTTTCACCGTCGACGACAACGCGACAATGACGAGTCCGCACAGCGCGACGGGCGTAAAGGCGGCGATCGGCAGATGCGTCACGTCCCACAGCCAGCCGACGAACACCGAAAGCAGCATCGCGCAGCTATAGCTGATGGTGAACATGCCGGCGGTGGCGCGATGAACGTCGTCCGCGGCGCTGAGAATGGAGGGCAGCGCCAGCGCCATGATCAAGGTCGCGGCTCCGGTGAAGCCAAGCACGCCGGACCAGAAGACGATCCAGTCTCCTTTCGTGAGCATCATGGCGGCAACGCTGATGAACGACAGTGATCCCGTTGCCACATAGGCCCACGGTCGCGTCACCAGCCGTTCGGCGAGCGGCAGCATCAGGAAGGACGCCGGCAATTGGCCGATATTGATGGCAGTGAGCGCGCTGCTCACCAGATCCGGACGTCCAGTGCTGGTCACGTAATCGGGCAGAAACGCGTTGGTGACGAAGTAAGTAGCGTTGACGCCGCCGAGGATCAGGCCGAGTCGCCAGATCAACGGATCGCGCCAATCAGGCCACCACCGGCGCTTCACCGGAGCGTTGCGGTTTGCGGCCACGCCCGGGCTCCGCACCCACCAGGCGAAGAGCAGCGCCGTGGCCAACACCGGCACCGACCAGACCACGAAGCTCAGCCGCCAGCTATCGCCGAGCAGCGGCAAAATCACCGGGATCGTGAGGCCGACGGGAATAACTTCGCCGACCAAGAGACCGTTGATATAGACCGAGGTGGCAAAGCCGATGCGCTGTGGAAACCAGGCGCGCACCAGCGGCGGCATCACTGTCTGCACGATCGCGATCCCGGCGCTCATCGCCACCGTGGATGCGTAGAGGCCTGCCACATCGGCGAACGCGCCACGCGCCGCTCCGCCCAGGGCGCTGAGCAGCAGCCCAAAGAGCAACGCCGGCACCATGCCAAAGCGCGCGATGAGCAGCGAACCGGGCACCGCCGCGATGGCAAACAGCATTGGCGGCAGGCTCGACAGCCAGCCGATGCCGGTTTCGGCAAGGTGCAGGTCGGCGTGCAGGAGCGGCACGACCGGCGGCACGGCCAGCACGGTGAGCCGCAGACTCGCCCCGACGAGCCAGAACAGGGCGAACAAGATCAAACTTCGGCGGATTTTTTTTCTCCGGCTTGCGGCTCTGTTAGAGCAATGTCCGATCGACTTGGCACGGCATCGTCATTGCGAGGAGCCCGAAGGGCGACGAAGCAATCCAGAGTCCCAGTTCTCGGCCCTGGATTGCTTCGCTTCGCTCGCAATGACGATTCAGTCTGATCGGACTCCGCTCTAGCCAGCGCTCACGGGCAGCTTGCCGGGAATTTATACGCGATCAACTCATTCGCCACCCTCTCCCCGCGCAGGGGCGAAGGACGTGGGAGCAGGCGGGCGATCAATGCTGGCGATCAATACCGGTAATGATCCGCCTTGTAGGGTCCGGCCTCCGGCACGCCGATATAGGTCGCCTGCTTGGGCGAGAGCTTGGTCAGCTTCACGCCGATCTTGTCGAGATGCAGACGCGCCACCTTTTCGTCGAGCGCCTTCGGCAGCGTGTAGACCTTTTTCTCGTACTTGCCCGGATTGGTCCAGATCTCGATCTGCGCCAGCGTCTGGTTGGTGAACGACGACGACATGACGAAGCTCGGATGCCCCATGGCGTTGCCGAGATTCACCAGCCGACCTTCCGACAAGAGGATGATGCGGTGGCGGTCGGGAAATTCTATTTCGTCGACCTGCGGCTTGATGTTCGTCCATTTCAGGTTCTTCAGCGCCGCCACCTGAATCTCGCTGTCGAAATGGCCGATATTGGCGACGATGGCGCGATCCTTCATCTTGCGCATGTGCTCGATGGTGATGACGTCGACATTGCCGGTGGCGGTGACGAAAATGTCGGCGCGCGGCGCGGCATCTTCCATGGTGGTGACTTCGTAGCCGTCCATCGACGCCTGCAGCGCACAGATCGGATCGACCTCCGATACCAGCACGCGGCAGCCGGCCTGGCGCAGCGAAGCGGCCGAACCTTTGCCGACGTCGCCGTAGCCCGCCACCATCGCCACCTTACCGGCCATCATCACGTCGGTGCCGCGGCGGATGCCGTCGACCAGCGACTCGCGGCAGCCGTAAAGATTGTCGAACTTCGACTTGGTGACGCTGTCGTTGACGTTGATCGCCGGGAACATGAGGCGGCCTTCCTTGGCCATCTGATAAAGCCGGTGCACGCCGGTCGTGGTTTCCTCGGTGACGCCTTTGATCGCCTTGGCGGTCTTGCTGTACCAGCCGGACTGCGCCTTCAACTGCTTCTTGATGGCGGCGAACAACACTTCTTCCTCTTCATTGCCCGGATGGTTGAGCACGTCCGGGTTGCTCTCCGCCTGCATGCCGAGATGCAGGAGCAGCGTCGCGTCGCCGCCGTCGTCGAGGATCATGTTCGGGCCGCTGCCATCGCCCCATTCGAAAATGCGGTGCGTGTACTCCCAGTATTCGGTCAGGCTCTCGCCCTTGACGGCGAAGACCGGCGTGCCGGCGGCGGCGATCGCCGCAGCAGCATGATCCTGCGTCGAGTAAATGTTGCAGGAGGCCCAGCGCACGTCGGCACCGAGCGCTTTGAGCGTCTCGATCAGCACCGCCGTCTGGATGGTCATGTGCAGCGAGCCGGCGATGCGGGCGCCGCGCAACGGCTGCTGCGGACCGTATTCTTCGCGCGTCGCCATCAGCCCGGGCATTTCGGTCTCCGCAATGGAGATCTCCTTGCGGCCCCACTCGGCGAGCCCGAGGTCCTTGACGACGTAATCGACAGCGACAGTGTCTTTTGGCTTGGCCGACGTGCTCATAACGCTCCCTTTGGGATTCGCGGCTGCGTGAAAATGGCGGGTATCGTTGCAGCGGGCAGGCGCGGCTATAGCAGGGCTTCCGGGCGGCGGCAATAAACGCATAAAGATAGCTTTATGCGCGCTATTCGAACTCTAAAGGACGCCCGGCTGGCGCCATGGGAGTAGGAAGGACGACGAGGACGGCTTACAGGCTGGAGGAAGCTCAATGATTAGCATTGAGATATGCATCGACGTGCCCGATTTGGCGCGAGGCATCCGCTTCTACGCCGATGCTTTCGGATTTTCCAAGGTTTCCGAGCCTTATCCAGGCGTGGCTATGCTGGAGGCTGGCCCTGCGAAAATTACCCTGCTGGAAAAGAGTGAGCAGAGCAAACCCTCGGCGAATACACGGGATGTGCGGCATTATGATCGCCACTGGACACCCGTGCATTTGGATTTTCACGTTGATGACTTGCAGGCCGCACTCGATAAAGCGGTAAGGGCAGGGGCGATCAAAGAGCAATTCTTTGAAAATCCGCAACATGGATCGGCAGCGTTCTGTGCCGACCCTTTTGGCAATGGGTTTTGTCTCTTGGTGGGCAAAGCGAAGTAGCCTCGGCGGGCGGAACGAGCGGCGGCGCAGCCGTGAAGGCATTGCGCGCCGGTGCGAGAAGCGTTCGTGAGGGACCTGGCGGAGAACCACGCCGCGGCGCTGCGTGATGTGCTGGCGGTGGCTCTGATGCGAACTTCGGAACCAAGGGGACACGAGTGGATCACGGCATCAATCGTCTTCGCCGAACCGCGCGGCGATGAGGCTTGCCAAGGCGTCGATCACGTCCGCCGCCTCGTTGCCGGCCGCCTCGACGGTGATTGAGGTGCCCGGTGAAGCGGCGAGCATCATCAGCCCCATGATCGAGGTGCCGCCGACGGTTTCGCCGCCGCGGCTGACGCGCACGTCGGCGTCGAATTTTTCCACGGTCTGCACGAACTTCGCCGAGGCGCGGGCGTGCAATCCCTTCTTGTTGCAGATGGTGAAGACGCGAACGATCGCGGCACTCTCGCGGGCGGGCGGCTCCTTGGGCTCGTCGGGGTCGCGGCCTTCCGCCGACGCGCTCATTTGCCGTTGAGCACCCGGCTCGCGATGGTCACGTATTTGCGCCCCGCCTCCTGGGCGGCGGCGACGGCCTCCGCCAGCGGACACTCGGCGCGGACCTTGGCGAGCTTGACCAGCATCGGCAGGTTGATCCCGGCGATCACTTCGACCTTGGGTTGGCTCATGACCGAGATGGCGAGATTGGAGGGGGTGCCGCCGAACATATCGGTCAGGATGGCGACGCCATCGCCGGTGTCGACACGCTTGACCGCCGCGATGATGTCCTTGCGGCGCGCCTCGACGTCATCCTCCGGGTCGATCGTGACCGCTTCGATCTGATTTTGCGGTCCGACCACGTGCTCCAACGCTGCGCGAAACTCGATGGCAAGCCTCCCGTGGGTGACAAGCACAAGACCAATCATGGAACTCACCGCGGGCGCGTCCCGGTTGCACCGCACGAAAGGTTGTCCATCATGGCGATCCGAAGTCACAGCGCAAGGGGGCTTATCGTCGAATTTCGAGGGTTGTTGCATTGCGGCATACCAAAGTCGAATCGGAATTTCCGCATAGGCCGCATGCCCGGGTCTGGGCAACGCGCCCGCTCCAACAAACGCCGATTCTAAGGGCGTTAAGGTTACTAATCTCCCACCGCGCGCTACGCGCCGGCGTCACAATCGTCGTCAGTTGGACTCTTTTCCTAAGAAATACTGTCCTGGCGGCCAAATGCTCGCGGCGACCATGTGAGGGCGGCCAGCACTGTCGGCAAGACGGTATCGCCGGCTGCGACGGCAAGCCGCGGCAAGCTGATGCCGTGAATTTCGACCTGCCGGCGCTCCGCCGCCGGCAATCGCTCGGCATCGGCGGCGCCGAGATCGACGACAAGTCCGACCACGGCGCTCGGCTCGTAAGGCAGCTTGACGATGCCGACGCCGCGCATCTCGATCAGTCCGGCAAGCGCTTCAACCGGCCTCACGACCAGCCGCCCGCTGGCGGCTTGCAGGGTGACGCGATCGTCGCCGATCAGCCTTGTGAGCGGCAAAGCGCCGCCGCGCGCGGCGTGGATCAGTTCCAGCGCAAGCCGCGACTTTCCGGCGCCCGAGGCACCGCGGATCAGCACCGCGCGCGCCCCCGCCAGAACGGCCGAGGCGTGCACGCTCGCACCGCTAGCAGTCATCACAATCCTGGCAGGCGAACGATGAAGCGCGCGCCGACCACCCTGGGCGCCGCGTCGGGCGCCGACGCGGCGGTCGCGGCGATCCTGTTCTCCACCCAGATGGCGCCGCCATGCGCCTCGACGATTTGTTTGGAGATCGACAGGCCGAGACCGGAATTCTGGCCGAAGCCCTGATGCGGCCGGTCGGTGTAGAAGCGCTCGAATATCTTCTCGAGCGCGTCGGGCCGCACGCCGGGGCCGTCGTCATCCACAAAGACCTCGACATTGTGCTTCACGCGGCGGCAGGTGACGCGCACGCTGGCGCCGGGCGGCGAGAAGGAGCGCGCGTTCTCGATCAAATTATCGACCACCTGACCCAGCCGCGA
>JASHVN010000033.1 GCA_030044555.1 Xanthobacteraceae bacterium
AGGTGTGTGAGCGTAACGAACGAGAGGAAGCTATGAACGTATTTCGCTGTTGGTCCGCCGTGGCCGTGGCTATCGGGCTGGGGATGGGCGCTGCCGGCGCCGCTCAGGCGCAGGCCGGTGGCTATCCGACGCGAGCGGTCACCATCATCGCCGACGCGCCGCCCGGTTCCACACCGGACGTCGACGCCCGCTTTATCGCCGACGGTCTTGGCAAGATGTGGGGCCGCCAAGTGGTCGTCATCGAGCATCCGGGCGCGTTCGGCGCCATCGCGGCGCGCGCGGCGGCCGAGGCGGCGCCCGACGGCTATACGCTCTACATGCCGGCGCTGGCGACCTTCGTGGCCCCGAAGACGGCAGCGCCCAATGTTCCGCTGCAGCTGCCGCGCGACTTCATCCCGATCGGATTTACCGCCGAGAACCCGATGTTCGTCGCGGTCAATCCCGCGCTCGGCGTGAGCACGCTGCCCGAGCTGATCGCGCTCGCCAAGAAGAAGCCCGGCTCGATTTCGATCGCGGTGTCGGGAGCCGGGCGATTGACCGACCTGACCGGCCGGCTCCTGCAGCAGCGCGAAAACGTGAGCTTCGTTCGCGTGCCCTACAACAGCGGCACGGCGGCCGCCGTCTCCGACGTTGCCGGCGGACGCGTGTCGATGATCATCGAGGGGTATTCGGGCATTGCCGGTGCGATCAAGGGCAAGCAGATCAAGCCGATCGCGGTCGCGTCGTTGAAGCGCCTGCCGGAGTTTCCCGACGTGCAGCCGATCGCCGATACGATCCCGGGATTTACGGCCACCGGGTGGCAGGTTCTGTGTGCGCCAAACGGTACGCCGCAGCCGATCGTCAACAAGGTCAGCGCCGATCTCGCCAAGCTGGTCAGCGACCGCGACTTTCAGAAGCGGCTCGCCACCATCGGCAGCTATTCGCATGCGATGACGCCCGATCAGGTCCTGGCCTTCGTCAAGCAGCAGCAGGATACGTGGCTGCCGCTCCTGCAGAACTCGGACCAATGACCGACACGCAGCCGTCGATTTTTCAGGATCGCGGCGCGTCATGTGGGTCAACAAGCGGTTGGATCAACAAGCGGTAGGATCAACAAGCGGTAGGATCCATTGCTTGGAGATGTGTCGCCGCGGAAGCGGTCGGCGGCCGCATCGGCACCGTCATAACCGATAAAGCCATCATAACCGATAAAGCCATGACTCACGCCCGGCAGCAAAAGCCTTTGACCTTGCTGCCCGTTTTGCAGAGCCGTTTCTCATAGGCATATGACTGCGGGACGTACGAGACCGTCGGGTAATCCCTGCGACGGGAATACTAGTCTAGTGCATGATCCCGAAAAGCCTGCCCTCGGACGTGATCCGAGGGTGGATACCGGTTTTCGGAAAAGATCATGCTCCAACAATAAGCTAGAGCCGGATAACGATTCAAAGAAAACCCCATCCCGCTCTGGGATGTTCTTCGACCCGTGGAGTCGAAGCGAGACGCAAAATTGTAACTGAAGCTTCACCCAACGGACGTCAGGCCGTAACACGATGTCAACACGCTTACACCCTGTTTCGTCGCGTTGCCTCCCGGCGGAGAAGACGACCTGCAGCTGGCAAGCAGGCGCCCGCTGCCGATTTCAGTTTAGTTTTGGCTGCTTCCGATTTTCAAGCGCGGGTGAACTATGGCTGCAGGCGCCGTGTTATTCCGTGACTGGCGAACTGTGCTCGCTGCCTGCACGCTGAATGTCTTGGCTGCGGCCGCCGCTGCGGAGGCGGGGCCAGCCGAAACGGGCCCGCTCAATAAGGCGGTGGAGCAATATCGGCAATTCGTCATCAAGGACATCGATCAGGCCTTGGCGGGCGCGAGCGAGATGCGTGATCGAATCGCCGCTGGCGACGTTGCGGGAGCGCAAAGCGCCTGGATCAGTTCCAGGATTGGCTGGGAGCGTTCCGAAGTTTTCACCAGCGGATTTGTCCCGGCGCTCGACGAAGCGATCGATGCTTGGCCGGATGCGGTCGCGGGCTATCATGGGATCGAAGCAAATCTGTTCGGCTCCGATAAATCCGATGTCCGTGCCGAAACCGATATGCTGATTGATCATTTGGCAGACTTAGACGCCAAACTCCGCACCATGAACCTGACGCCGCAGGGCCTTCTCAACGGCATGGTTCGGCTGGCTTATGAGGTCGGCGACAGCAAGGTCGATGGCGGCGAATCGCGCTACAGCGGCACGTCGTTGAACGACATGCGCAATAACGCCGATGGCATCGACTTCACATGGCGAATATTGTTCGCCTCCGGCTTGCAAACCGCCGATCCGAAAACGGCGGCGTTAATTCGGACCGATATCGAACGCCTGAAGGCCGCTCTCGATGCCTCCGACTTGAAAAGCGTAGATCCCGACAATCTGCGCAAGACGAGCGAGGCACTGATTGTGGATGTGCAGACCGCCGCCCCGGAGCTTGGTCTCGCCACGCCTAGCTTAGAGGATGTCGCGCAATGATGCGCCGAGTGATTTCCGGGGCGGCTTGCCTGGCAACAGTGGCGCTGCTGTTGGTTCAGCCACTTCGGCTGGCGGCTTCCTTCCCGCTCTATGGGAAGCAGACGGCGCTGCCGCCCGGAACCGAGCTCAACGAAGATGCGCTCGACGTGCCCCGCGAGGTGTTTCATTCCGAATCCATCGGCGGCCGTAAATCTTATTTGGTCAATCTCGGTGATCTGGCTTTCAGCTCGCCGGCCATTCTCGGCCGGGTCGCCCGTCAGGCCGGCATCAGCTGCAATACCTGTCATGTCAACGGCGCGTCCAACCCCAAGCTTTACATCCCGCGTCTGTCGACCCATCCGGGCACTTTCGACACCACGAGCGCGATGTTCAATCCCAAGTCCGACAACGGCGTGCTGGACGCGGTGCGGATTCCGAGCCTGCGCGGAGTGCGCTATCTCGCGCCGTATGGGAATGATGGACGCACCGCCTCGCTGCGGGATTTTGTTCATAACGTCATTGTCGACGAATTTGGCGGCCCGGAACCTTCGCCCACGATTCTTGACGCCATGGTGGCGTATATCAACGACATCGATTTCCTGCGCAATTGGAGTCTGGGCCCCGGCGGCCGGCTGACCGAGCGAAGCAGCGACGCCGAACGGCGCGGCGAGTTAATTTTCGCTAAGCCCTTTCCTCACAATCCCAATATGAGTTGCGCGACCTGCCACGTACCGTCAGCGGCTTTCGTCGATCATTTGCAACATGACGTCGGCTCCGGCGGATTGTTCAAGACGCCCACATTGCTCAATGCCGATTTCAATGCGCCGTATTTTCATGACGGACGCTACAATAGCTACGACCAGGTTGTCGCCCATTTCGATCGCGTGTTCGATCTCGGTCTATCAACCCAGGACCGGCACGATCTCGTCGCCTACCTCGTTGCGGTCGGTGACGGTGAACGGCCTTATGAGCGCGACGGCGTTGGCGCCCAGCTCAAGGAAATCAATGACTTCGCGAGCGTCATGGATAACGCTATTCCGGCCCACGATGCCGATATCATCGCGCTCGCTGTCGACACCGTCGATCTCGAACTGCGCGAACTGATCGAGCAATTCCCGGACTATAAGGATCCCTCGGTCAGCGGCGGCCAGGGAGAGCGCCGCCGGGCGCGAGCCGCGCTCAAGGACCTCGTGCTCCGCCTGCGGCGGGTCGATCTTGCGGCAGCGGCCGGGCATTTCAACGTCGCCGCCGACGAATACCGCGATTATCGCAATTTGTCGGTCGCTGCAGTACCTAATCTGTTGCTCGCCGCACAACCATGGTCGCTGTTCGATCCGGCGACGCATGACGCACATTATCGCGCCTTGCAGCAAACGCTCGCCGCCGCCAGCAATTGATCGTCGTACCCAGTTCGCCTGGCGCAGTTCGGTCGTCGCGTGTCAAAAACACTGAGCTTGACCGGATTGAAACCGGCCGAGGGAATTTTTGCCCGCGCTATATCATCGGCGATTCAACAAAACATCCGCGCCGAAACAAAACCGAATTATCGTTGTCACGCGGGATGAGTAACGTCGCACCTGCCAACATCCTGGCGGGGAGACGACAATGCAATCAAATACCCACTTTCTTTTGAAGCGATGGCGAGTCAAGGCAGCCTGCTGCGCCTCGACCGTCGCGTTGTGCGCTTTTGGATATGCGGTCACCGCCCACGGCGCGACCGCCAATACCGACGCGGCGGCCAAGCTCAACACCGCGTCCCCGATCAAACACGTCATTATCCTGATCGGTGAAAATCGCGGGCTCGACCATACCTTTGGCGTCTACAAACCAAAGGGCGCGGGCCAGACGATCTCCAATCTGCTGTCCAAGCACATCGTCAACGACAACGGCTCGCCGGGCCCGAATTACAAATTGGCTCAGCAATACGCCGTCACGCCGCAGCCACTCTGGTATTTCGGTGCGCCCGACAAAGCGAAGACCCCTTATGGCCCAAGCAATATGCCGCAGCCCAACACCAACGGGGCGCCCACCGCGCAAAACAGTCAGTTTCCCGACGCGCCGGTGACGAGCTTCTCGGAATTCGCGTCGGTCGGAGGCGAAACCGACATCGAGCCGGCCAATCAAGAGCTGACCACCACCGGCTACACCGGGTTGGCGAATGACGTTCTCGATACGCGCGTACCCGGCGCCGGCGGGCTGCCGGCCGGGCCGTTCGTGCTGCTCGGGCCGAATATCAGCGACGACGATTATACCGGCGACATGACCCACCGGTTCTATCAGGCGGCGCAGCAGCAGGATTGCAAGATCGCCAACGCCACCAAGGATAATCCGAGCGGCTGCCTGAACGATCTGTTCCCCTTCGTCATGGATACCTATGATCGAACCAACGCCACGACCCAGGGAAACTTCAGCGAAGGCAACGAGATGGGCTTCTATAATGCCGAGCAGGAGGAAGCCTCGATCCTGAAGGAACTGGCCGACCGCTTCACGCTGAGCGACAATTTCCACCAGTCGTTTCTCGGCGGCACGGGGGCCAACCACGTGATGTTCGGGACAGGCGACGCCATCTTCTGGAGCGATGGCAACGGCAACGCCATTACGCCGCCGGCGAGCATGATCGCCAATCCCAATCCGGTGGCCGGAACCGTAAACAAATACACGGCCGACAAAAACTTCAGCAACTGCTCCGACGTGACGCAGCCCGGCGTCAAGCCGATCGTCGACTACCTTGAGGCTTTGCCGTATCCGGCCGAGCCGAATTGCGCGGAAAGCCACTACTACATGCTCGACAACACCAACCCGGGCTTCCTGCCGAACGGCACGCCGGTGCCCTCGCCGGCTGCGCAAGGCTCGATCCCGCCTTCGCCAGTCAAGACCATCGGCGATTCGCTCAACGCCAAGAACATTAGTTGGGCCTATTTCGGCGGCAACTACAACAACGCCGTGGCGCTGTCGAATTTCGCCGCCGCAAATCCGACCATCCTCAACTCGACCGCCGGTCCTTTGACTGCCGCGGCGGAAGCCGATCCCGCTCATGCGATGGGCGCGCTGTACTGTCAGATCTGCAACCCGTTCCAGTATGCGACGTCGATCATGACCAACAATCCTTCGGCGCATCTGAAGGATACCGTCGATCTGATCGCCGATATTCAAAGCAACACCCTGCCGGCGGTCTCTATCGGCAAACCTGACGGCGTGCTCGATGGGCATCCATCAAGCTCGAAGATCGACCTGTTCGAGGCCTATGTGCAGAATATCCTCGATGCGCTCGACGCCAACCCGGCACTGAAAGCTTCCACCGTCGTCTTCATCACCTGGGATGAGGCCGGCGGATACTATGACTCGGGTTACGTTCAGCTGATCGACTTCTTCGGCGACGGTCCGCGCATTCCGCTGCTGATTCTTTCGCCGTATTCGACCGGCGGCAAGGTCACTCACAGCTATGCCGACCACGTGTCGCTGTTGAAATTCATCGAGCACAACTGGCGCCTCGACCCGGTGACGGACCGCAGCCGCGACAATCTTCCAAATCCGATCGCCAAGCCGGCCAACCCTTACGTTCCGGTCAACAGCCCGGCGCTCGACGATCTGTTCGATGCGTTCGACTTCTCGCACCCGGTCAACCAACCGTTCACCGAGTGAGCCGTTTTTGAA